>JAYZKF010000076.1:0-8657 GCA_036163755.1 Fidelibacterota bacterium | reverse complement strand
ACCAATGATAAAAATGAGAATAAAGTGGTAGTGGATCATAATGCATTCCAATAGCAAAAAAATTGCGTTGGTTTTTTGGAACAAATTTTCCCATATGTTCGCGCAATGCTGGTTTCATATTCGGCTTGATATACATCACCTCATTTTCTTCCAAAAATCTCATCATCTTATTAACAGATTTGTTAGTTAATTCAGCAAATTCTTCCGGTGTATCAGCCGCTTTCATAGGTGGAAGATCTTTGTTTCTATGCTCTTCTAACTTTAGTGATGACCAAGCACGATCTAATTCTCTTTGAAGAAGCTGAACTTCCTCTTCCCAACTTAGTGAAACTAAATGCACATTCTTTTGATACCATGTATAATTATCTTTTCCAATACCAGATGGGCCGTCTTTTTTTGAAGATTCTCCTTCTAGCCATTTGATAAAATCCTCATTAGCTTTTTGTGCTTTAACTAAGGCTACAAATAACTCAGCATCTTTTCTTGAATCATGAAATCTTACAAGTTTTGTTTCGATAGTCTTTAAATTCTCACCTTGATCGCGAATATTTCTAATTCCAGCAATCCAAAGATCCCGCGCATTACCTGTCAAATTTTTTCGTGCCTGCAACAAAAAAGGTGGAATAACTTTTAGTTCATTTAAAAATTTACCTTTTGCTTTCCCCTTAAGAGGAAAAGAATATTGCCAATATTCTAATAAAGCATGATTTACAGGGCCCTCATGCGCAGGGACATCACTTTGATACATCCATATCGTTTGATAAAAAGCAGGATCTCTTTCCCATGATTTAAGTACCCTACGGTTAAAGTCATACCCATTCATTTCGGCTATTAATAGTTGTAAGTCTACTTGTTGATACTTTAACCATCCGGTGGTATCCATATTGGATAATAATTTTTCAATACGGCGAAATCCATTTTGTCTTTTCCTAAACTGTGACTTTGTATAATCAGGAGCACCATTTAATAATGGCGGATTTTCAAATTTTCTCCACTCAAAAAAAAGCTCCTGAAAAGTTTCATAATTCGAATTACTTTGAGCAAATAATTGATGCGGTATATATGAGAAGCGAACCCCTGACCATATTACATAAAAAAGAAATATCGAAATAATTTTGGTTACTTTCATGAGCCTAGAACCTTTCCAAATCCCTCATTGAATTTTTGCATTTCTTCTGGTTTAGCCATACTTAATCGGCACCAATTTGTAAATGGAGGAAATGGTCGCCCCACTAAAACTCCATGCTTTTCCATAGCAGGTTGAAAATCACTAATCTCAATATCAGTTTTTATAAACATAAAATTGGTTTGAGAATCTAAATATTGAATTCCTTTAGTATCCAAATATTCAGCTACTACTTTTTTTGCTTTATTATTCATATCAATACTAAAATTCTGAAATCTTTTATCTTTATAAGAAGCTATGGCTGCTCTTAACCCTATAATATTGAGTGAATCTGTTAAATAGGATTCTAATCGTTTTGCGATTTGAGGAGTAGTAATTGCGAAACCAACTCGAAGGCCTGCCAACCCATGAACTTTAGATGCAGTTCGTGAGATAATTACATTCTTACCAGATTTCACAAGATTAATCATTGATCGATACTTTGAGTCAGTTACATATTCATGGTAAGCCTCATCAACAAATACAATTGATTTTTTTGATACTTGCGAACAAAATGACTCTAGATCATCTGTATTCATCAAAGATCCTGTAGGATTATTTGGATTACATAGGTAAACCATCTTTGTTTTGTTATTCACATTTTCATTCATACGATTTAAATCAATATCAATATTTTTATTCATAGGAATTCTATTAACATTTGATTTCATAGTTTTAGCGTATCGATTAATTGTTTCAAATGTTAAAGACGGAGACAATAATTCACCCTTATCAATCCCATTCATCAAGGCTGCTTTTTTCAAAATTTCACCTGACCCAAATCCAACAGCAATATGATCAGGGGTAACACCATTTAACTTTGCCATCAATTCTTTAAATTCTCCTTTAGCTCCGCGCATAGAATATAGATTGGATTCTTCAAAAGCTTTCCTCATTGCTCTCCGAGCTATTTGAGATGGTCCATATGGATTTTCATTAAACATCATTCGAACGGGCTTATCTAATAGTGTAGCAGTAGATGCAGCATTAAGTGATTGCACACCTGCTACCGCACCTAATAGTGAACCACCAAATACTGTAGCACTACGATTAATCCATTCTCTTCTTGTCATACCTTTATTCATGGTTACCTCCTGACAACCAATTTACAAAGGAAATAAGCGAAATAAAAAAGGCCCTGACGATTAGGGCACTAATTATAAATAAATGATTACAATTTTTGACATTTAGAGCAATAATGCGTTCCCCTCTGTCCAACAAATATTTTTTTTAATTTCGTCTGACAACGGGGGCATGGACTTCCTTCCTTGCCAAAAACATTTAAATATTTTTTAAATCCACCAGGTATTTTGTTCCCATAAGAAAAATTGATAATAGTTGTTCCATTATAATTAATCGCGCTTTTTAATATACTAGGGATTGCTCTCCACAATCTTTTTATTTTTTGATTACCAATCTTCATAGATATTTTACATGGATGAATTCTTGCTTTCCATAATGACTCATCTACATAAATATTTCCCAAACCTGCTATAAATGACTGATTTAGCAACTTAGGTTTAATCATCCCACGTGACTTTTTTAAACCATTTAATAGATATAATAAATCAAATGATGGAGATAATGGTTCACAACCAAGTTTCTTTTCAAGAATATCTAAAGATTCATAGTAGTAAAAGCGCCCAAATTTTCTATAATCTTTGAAATACAACTCTTTACCATTTTGCATCTTTATTTTTGCTGTAAAATGTTTTTTATTATCTTGATTAGTTAACTGAGTTTGTAACTGCCCTGTCATCCTTAAGTGTATACATAAAAAGCCTTGGTCTAAATCAATAATAATATATTTCCCTCTACGAAAAACATTATTGATATGCTGTCCTTTAACTAATTGTATTATTTCATCAGATGAATGAGTCTCAAAAACCCTGTTAAAATTATTTAATGGTTCAATCTTTGAAATAGTTTGATTCAATAAATATGGTTTAATATAATTGGCAACAGACTGTACTTCAGGAAGTTCAGGCATAGGTTATAAAGACTATTTGTTTTTGTATAGCTGCAACCAGAAAATATAACTACCAATACAGAAACTGAATACGCTTATAATAAAGAGATAATATTCTGGCTTACCCGATTCAGTTGATAAATAGAATTCTCCCAACGAAACTGCCGAAAGAGCACACAAAGAGATAATCACTAAGACTATGATTACCGTTTTTAGCATCTTAATTCTTTACCAATGAAATTGTTATAATCTGTTATATCTATATAATTCTAGAGCCCTTTTTTACAAGGGGCTCTAGAACTTAAAAAGTGTTTTTTCTACTACTTCTTTTTTGATTTTGATTTCTTGGGCTTGCTTTCTGTTTTTGAGAAGCCCTTATCAAAGGAATTATCTGAAAAAAGCATCGAGACTTTATTATTAGATTTATTTACCTTTTTGACACAACCTCCACAACAGAGATCTACAGATACGCCATCTACAACAACTTCTTTTTTACTTTTTATTTTTCTGCCCGAAACAACACACACTGTAGTCTGAGAATATTGTTTAGTACTTACTAGCTGTAAGTTCGCCGCAGTAGAAAATTTTGATGCATCTTCTTCAAAATCCATTTTGCATCCGCCACAACAAAAGTAGACTTCTCCGTCTTTATATTTTGCAGATTCTTCTTTATAATCACCTTCAATAACATCACCCGAAACAACACATGTGACTTTATCTTCTTTATTACCAAATCCTTCTGCCATAATAACAGAACATAGCATTAATAGTAATATGAACGATTTTATTTTCATTATATGAACCTTTTTATTTGATTGATTGTAATAATATTTAACATAATTATTAAACAGGTTTTATTTGATATTTTTATTCACTTGGTTTGGCAAACTTTAATGTATAACGATCGCTTTCACCTATGCTTTTAAATCTTTTTTGCTCTCGCTCAATAATCTTCTTCGATAGACCATTCGTTGATAAAGTTGGCGGTAAATTCCATACTCCGCCTGGATGATCTTTCGTATCTTTAGGATTAGAATTTATTTGTGAAGAGCCCATATAAATAAAGCCGACTACTTCAGCATCTTTGATCATACAAGGCTCACAGGTATAGCCCTTACCATCAACCCTTGAATTACTTCGATGATCAGTGATCCCTAAAATACCTCCTGGTTTTAAAGTATTATACATAGCACGTAGCTTTTCAAATTCAGAGTTTTCAACCCAATTATGATAATTTCTAAAACTTAAAATCATATCAGCAGACTCTTTCTCTCCATAAACATTCCCTGTCATAGATACCATTTTGGCATTCCCATATAAATCTTTTCTTGCTTCCAATCTTTTCTTCTCAGATTTATATCGATCTCTATCTCGCTTTACTTCTGATTTTGGATCATAAGTTGCACTAATATATTGCCCATTTTTGTTCAAGAATGGTGCGAGAACTTCTTGATACCAGCCACCACCAGGAGATATCTCTACTACAGTCATGGTATTTTTGATTCCAAAGAATTGAAGGGTTTCAATAGGATTCCTATATTTGTCGCGTGCTTTATTTTTTTCTGAACGGTGATCTCCATTTATTACTTCTTGTAAAGATTGTGAAATTCCCAATTGACCAAATAATATTGCTGAAATCACCATTAAAAGTTTTTTATTAGAACTATTCATTTTCATTTCCTTTCTTACAAATTATCTTGATTGTGAATAAAGCCATTTCCATAGATCTTCAGATTCCCATACATCCAACCAAACATCATGACCACGTCCTTTGACTTCCGTATATTTTGGAGAACCACCTGATTTCTTTATCGCATTATCCATGTCTCTTGACCGTGCTGCACTGATAACTTGATCTTGATCTCCATGCCATGACCATATTGGAATTTTTGTGAGAAGATTTGCAATGGATCTATCGCCGCCTCCACAAATCGGTACGGCAGCAGCAAAAAAATCTGGCCTTCTTTGAATGGCATCCCATGTTCCATAGCCACCCATGGATAAGCCCATAATATATATACGATCAATATCAACTTGATTCTTATCATCGTTTATAAATGTATCAAGAGCTTCAAATGTTTTTTTCATCGAATTAGATATTTTAGGCATTTGGTGATCCTTGGAAGCCCAGTCAACATCCACCCATCTTTCATCCTCAGGCACCTGCCCAGCGAGAACATAGGAATTATGCTTTGAAAACAATCTCTGTGATTTGAATGCACCAATGCTATTCGCGTCTAACAATTGGCCCTTATTATCTGAGCCACGACCCCCTGCACCATGTAGAAAAAACAGAAGAGGATATTTTTTATCTTTTTTTAGTTTATCTGGATAGCGGTAGACGTAATTAATTGAACCTCCACTAGGACTATTCCATACTGCAGATGAATATTTATCGATTTCTTTTTGTTGAGAACAACCATTTAATAAAACCATAGGTAAAAGCATTTGATATATGTACTTCCGAATCATTGTTTTGTTAATCTATACCACTCAGGCTTCATTGAAATCTTATCTTTTATCCTTTTTCTTATGATTTTGTAATCATCTAAAGAGGGTTCCCAATCATTATACAATTTATTATTAATAAAAATTTCTTTAGGAAATAATCTATCCTTCGAAAGTTTAAATCCTCTTTTTTTTAATTCTAAAATAAGTTTTTGATATCTATTGTTCAAATACTTCCCCTTATTATAAAAGAAATAAACATGACCTTTATTGAGAGTATATTTTTTTGGTACTTTAGATTTATCATATCCTATTTTACTCTTCAAAGTTCTTTTAAGAGAACCAGCTATCATAAATATTTCTCTATATTCTGCAATAAGATGCTGATCTGTTAGTTCAGAGGGCTCAACAATATTTATTCTGGTCATTTACGATAATTGAAAAATTTATGATGACTAATTACAATCATCGTAAATATCATTTACTTTGGATTCAATATAATTGAGTCTTCTTATAAGATCTTTATCTTGAGTACTTGTTTGATAAGAAGAGTAAAGAAAAAATATCATAGAAATAATTATTCCTGCTAAAAAACCAATCGCATATTGTTTCATAATAAACTCCCATATTATTGATTAATAAAGTCACAAAATTTATTACATATGAAACTAGAGAATTGATCAAAATGATCAAGGCTTTAGAATAGATGGCTATTTATCTATAATAAAAAGAATCAAGAATTAATGAATCAGGTAAATCAAAAAAGAGAACAAAATCCTGAGAATTAAACATATAGACTTTGAGTACAAGTAATAATCTAAAAATGATCATAGTAATAAGGAGGACAATGATTCCATCTTCTAAAAACTTCTTTGGTAAAGGTCTATATCTTTTAAGAATTAATCCATAAAGCAAAGAACTAATAAAAAAAAGACCTGCTAATAATCCTCCATCAATAAAACCTAAAAACAGTTGTGATAGAAGATCATATAAAAAATTGAGCATTTATTTTATCCTAAAAAGAATGAAAGCAAGAAATAGAATCTAATCTTTTCATTTCTTTTTAATCCTTGTTAATCCCCTATTTTCTAATTCTTTCAAACATTTTCTAAATACTTTCTTGCTATATTTTGGCTCTAGACCTTCCATGGCATCATCAATCTTTTTTGAACAGCGTATTTTTACTTCTAGTTTTTTTCCTGTTTCATAATCGAGAAGAGTAAATTCTTTGCATTTACTAATTACCGTGTCACCTTTACCAAATTTTTTAGTCTCATCAAATTCTTTTTCAATGGGCATGAGATCATAAATAAAAAAATCATACGGTTTCCCATTTGTTATAGTTTTTCTTTTAGTAATATTAATATCATCATCGTAGAACATTCGATAGATCCTTTATACAGATTTAAGTAAAATAATTTTTTCTAACTTTAATTAAAATAAGTTTCAAAGTCTTATAAGATAAAATCATATTATAAAAAATAATCATCAAATAAAACTTTTAATAACAATTCATTTCGTTTTTTTATTTTTTTCTTTAGATATTTAAAAATGAAGGCAATAAGATGGAATTAATAACAAAAGTGATTAGATTATCGACCAATTGATTAATTATTGAATTTGATTTAATGAAAAAATTAGATAATAAGATAGCTTTACTAACAGGTGCATCATCAGGCATTGGTGCTGTAATAGCAAAAACACTAGCTGAAGAGGGCGTCGAAGTTGTTGGTGTAGCTCGCTCTGAAGATGGTTTGGATAAAACTAGAAAAGATATCGAAGCTTCTGGTGGAAAATTTCATGGTATATCCTTTGATGTTTCAGAAACATCAAATTTATCGCAATTAAAATCTGAAGTTGAGAATATTGTTGGAAAGATAGATATCTTGGTTAATAATGCAGGGATTGAAGAGTACAATCATTTTCAAAACTATACTTTAGAATATATTGAAAAGATAACATCAGTTAATCTGATTGCTCCTATGGAGATTACAAGACAATATTTGCCTGAATTGATGGAAAATGGGGGACATATAGTTAATATATGTTCATTAGCTGCAAAAAAAGGGGAAAGTTTTAATGCTACGTATTCATCGACAAAAGGCGGCTTGGCTTTATTCACAGATGCATTAAGACAGGAATTACATGGTTCTAAAGTGGGTATTTCCGCATTGTTCCCAGGGTTGGTTAAAGATGTAGGAATGTTTTCTGACAGCCAAGTCAAAGCACCTTTAATTTTAGGAACTATACCTTCAAAAAAAGTTGCTAAAGCTTTGCTAAAAGCAATCAAGCGAAATAAACCTGAAGTGATAATCAATTCCGGGCCTCTGAGGCCCTTGCTTGCAATCAATGCTTTATTCCCAAACTTTGGGAACTGGTTTGCAAGAGTAACTGGTATTACAGCTTTTTGCAGGAATCGTGCTGATTTGGGCGAATAAATTCAGTGACATTCAATGAATGCAATAAATCGTATTCAATCAGTATCTAAAATAATATACGGATTACGTAAGTATCAAAACTCATCTCCTTCATCTATTATAGAAGAAGATAGTTTTTATCCAGGGTTAAATAATGAGGATATCCCCTTAAAAATATTCAGCCCAAAAAGTCATCATCGTTCTACGTTAATTCTTTATCCGGGCGCAACTGTAAAAGGAGAGGCCCACCCTAAAATGATCACACTTGCCCGATCATTAGCTGGAACTGGTATCAAAGTTCTTTTACCAAGAATTCCACCACTAATTGATTTGCAATTATCAAAAGAGATTTTTCTTTTGACCGTACACTTTTATAAATGGGTTTTGAAAAAATCTGAAAATAATCATCCAATTAATTTAGCAGGAGTTAGTTTTGGAGGTGTGATAGTATTAAAAGCTTGCTTGGATTCCTTTTTAATTAAAAACAAACCAAAGTCTATTTTAGTTTTTGGAACATCATATGATGTGGGTACTAGCATGGAATTCATGTTTTCTGGAAAAATTGACGACAATGGAAGAGCACTTGATATAAAACCTGATCCATGGAGTATTATAGTTTTATTTCATAATTATTTAAATGAAATCAATATTGGCTATG
>JAYZKF010000075.1:0-6690 GCA_036163755.1 Fidelibacterota bacterium | reverse complement strand
AATTCCATCTATGGAAGGATTAGATCTTGCAAAAGTTGTTACAACAAAAAAAAATTACAAATGGTCAAAAGATTCCAAACCTTACAAAGTTGCTGCAATCGATTATGGCATAAAATTAAATATACTAAGATTACTAGATAAACATAACTGTGAAGTCACAGTTTTCCCCGCTCATATTTCTGCTGATGAAATTATAAAGTTTGACCCTGATGGCGTTTTTCTAAGTAATGGACCTGGCGATCCAAGTGCAGTTACGTATGGTATTAAAATGGTAAAGTCATTGCTTGGCAAGAAGCCCATTTTTGGAATTTGTCTGGGGCATCAAATCCTTGCTTTGGCTCTTGGTGCGAAAACATTTAAGCTAAAATTTGGTCACCGAGGGATCAATCATCCTGTTAAAAATAATGAAACAGATATTATTGAGATTACGAGTCAAAATCATGGGTTTGCAGTAGATTTAGATTCGTTACCTGATAATGTAGAATCAACTCATATTAATTTAAATGACAATACATCTGAAGGTATAAAATGTAAAGATATTCCTGCATTTTCAGTTCAGTATCATCCCGAATCAAGTCCAGGTCCACATGATAGTCGATATTTGTTTAAGCAATTTATAGATATGATGGAAAAGAATAATTAAATGCCAAAAAGAACTGATATAGAATCGATCTTGATTATTGGAGCAGGTCCAATAGTTATTGGGCAGGCCTGTGAATTTGACTATTCAGGTACTCAAGCAACACGAGCTTTAAAAGAAGAAGGTTATCGTATTATTCTAATTAATTCAAATCCAGCAACAATAATGACTGATCCCAATTTAGCTGATGCAACATACATCGAGCCTATCACCACAGATTATGTAGAGGAAATTATTCGTAAGGAAAAACCTGATGCTATTTTGCCTACCGTTGGTGGTCAGACAGCTTTGAATTTGGCGATGGATCTCCAACGTGAAGGAATCTTAGAGAAATATAATATTCAACTTATTGGTGCACAAGTTGATGCGATTGATAAAGCAGAAGATCGTGAAAGATTTAAAAAAGCAATGGATGAAATTGGTATTGATACAGCACAAGGTGGATTTGTGCATTCATGGGAAGAAGCAGAAAAATTATTAGATGTAATGAAATTCCCAATAATTATTAGGCCTTCATTTACACTAGGAGGAACCGGCGGATCTGTAGCATATAATTTTGAAGAATTTCAGAAACTAGTTGAAAATGGTCTACAGGCAAGTCCTATAACTGAAGTATTAATTGAAGAATCATTGCTTGGTTGGAAAGAGTATGAATTAGAAGTCATACGTGATAAAGCAGACAATGCAATTATTATTTGTTCGATAGAAAACATCGACCCAATGGGAGTGCATACTGGTGATTCCATCACAGTTGCGCCAGCGATGACGTTGTCTGACAAGGAATTTCAAAATATGCGCGATTGGTCAATACAATGTTTACGAACAATTGGAGTTGAAACTGGCGGATCTAATGTCCAATTTGCAGTTAACCCTGAAACAGGAAGATGTATCATAATTGAAATGAATCCTCGTGTGAGTAGATCATCAGCTTTAGCTTCAAAAGCAACAGGATTCCCAATTGCTAAAGTTGCAGCAAAGCTTGCAGTAGGTTATACATTAGATGAACTTCAAAATGATATAACAGGAAAAACATTAGCAGCGTTTGAACCCACTATAGATTATATCGTAACTAAAGTTCCACGCTTTGATTTTGAAAAATTTCCCTCAGCGAGTGGGCATTTAGGTGTCCAAATGCAGAGTGTAGGTGAAGTTATGTCAATTGGAAGAACTTTTCGCGAATCTTTACAAAAAGCATTTCGTTCATTAGAAGTTGGGCTTGATGGATTGGAACCTAAACCTCCAGCAGAAGGTGATCCAAATCTTAATAGAGCTCGCTCTCTAGATATGTCTACATTAAGGTATGCAACCAGTTTTCGATTACTAAAAATATGGCAAGCATTTAGTGAAGGACAATCGATAGAAGATGTATATAGTCTTACAAAAGTCGATCGATGGTTTTTACATCAGATTAAACTTATAGTTAAATCTGATGCAGAAACTCCCTTAAAAAATCTAAAAGAAAATGGTTTTTCGGATAAACAAATCAGTCGATTATTAAATAAATCTGAAACTGAAATTCGTTCTTTAAGAAAAAAAGAAAATATTCTGCCATCATATAAAGTTGTTGATACATGTGCTGCAGAGTTTGTTGCTCAAACTCCATATTGTTATTCTACATATGATGAAGAAAATGAGATAAAGCCAATAGAGGGGAAAAAAGTGATGATTTTAGGAGGAGGTCCTAATCGAATTGGGCAAGGTATTGAATTTGATTATTGTTGTGTCCAAGCTGTTTTTGGTTTAAAAGATCAAGGGTACAAAACTATAATGGTAAATTGTAATCCAGAAACTGTGAGTACAGATTTTGACTTAGTTGATCGATTATACTTTGAGCCTGTCACTTTTGAGGATGTACTTAATATTGTTGAATTTGAAAAGCCTGATGGAGTTCTAGTTCAGTTTGGTGGTCAGACTCCTCTTAAAATTGCTAAAGCGCTTTCAAATGCAGGTGTTCCTATTATGGGAACTTCGCCACAAAATATTGATTTAGCGGAAGACAGAGAAAAATTTGGAAATATTCTTGATAAACTTGATGTTAATTGTCCGCAGTATGGTACAGGCAGAACCTTAGATGAAGTAATTAAGGTTGCAGATGAAATAGGATTTCCAGTATTAGCTAGGCCAAGTTACGTTTTAGGTGGAAGGGCAATGGAAATAGTTTATTCCAATGATCAATTAATTAATTATATATCAAAAAACGCTGATGTAACAGAAGGTCACCCAATCTTAATTGATCAATTTTTGGAAGATGCCTTTGAATTTGATGTTGATGCGCTAAGTGATGGGGAATCAGTTCATATTGGCGCTATCATGCAACATATTGAAGAGGCCGGCATACATTCGGGTGATTCAGCCTGCGTTCTTCCTCCATATCGAATTACTAAAGAGGCAATAGATGAGATAATCAGAATAACTAAAGCATTGGCATTAGAGTTAAGAGTAATAGGATTGATTAATTTGCAATTTGCTTATAAAGATGGCCAAATATTCGTTCTTGAGGTTAATCCTAGAGCGAGTCGCACTGTTCCGTTTGTTAGTAAAGCTACAAATGTTCCACTTGCCCGAATTGCAGCACAACTTGCGGCAGGTGCTAAGCTTTCAGATTTTAAATTAAAAAATTGGTATGAAATCAGTCATATTGCAATTAAAGAAGCAGTTCTCCCTTTTAACAAATTTCCAGAAGAGTCTACATATCTTAGTCCTGAAATGAAATCTACAGGAGAAGTAATGGGCATTTCTAAATCTATGGGTGAATCATTTAGAAGAGCATCAATCAGTGCAGGAAATGTTATACCTGATAAAGGTACTGTTTTTATTTCCGTAAATAATGCGGATAAATTAGATCTCATTCCTATAGCAAGGGATTTCACTGAATTAGGTTTTAATATTGTAGCTACATCAGGTACTGCATCTGAACTAAATAGAAATGGGCTTAATGTAGATTCAATATTTAAAGTTGGAGAGGGACGGCCTAACGTAGTAGATGCAATAAAAAATGGAGAAATTAACTTAGTAATTAATACTCCAATGGGTGCTCAAGCAAGATATGATGAAGGTGCGATTGGTAAAGCATGTGTTCATAAAGGCATTCTTGCAATAACTACATTATCTGGAGCTGACGCGGCATTGAGAGCAATTCGAGCTGGGAAGAATAAAATCAGTGTTAAATCTATTCAGTCATATCATAAATAATAAATCCTATAAATAAAATATTTTTCCAACTTAAATTATTAAATGAGTACTCCTACAAAGCGGATTGCATTCCACACGCTTGGATGTAAATTGAATTTTTCAGAATCCTCTACAATTAAACGAGATTTTATAAAAAGAGGATATGAAACTGTACATTACAAAGATACTGCGGATTATTACGTAATCAATACTTGCTCAGTTACTGAAAACGCAGATAAAGAAGCTCGAAAACTCATTCGTCAAGCTAAACGAACAAATCCTTTATCAACTGTTGCGGTAATTGGATGCTATGCTCAATTAAAACCTAATGAAATAGCAGAGATTGATGGAGTAGATCTTGTCCTAGGAACAAATGATAAATTTAACATATTAAATCATTTAGAAACTCATCATCCTGATAATGAAGAAAAAGTAATTCATACAAAAGTTAATTATGATAAAAAATTCGTCCCTTCTTTTTCGATAAATGAACGCACCCGATCTTATTTAAAGATCCAAGATGGGTGTGATTATACATGCTCATTTTGTACCATACCTTTAGCAAGAGGAAAAAGTCGTAGTGAAACGATTTATAACACTGTGAGAATTGCGAAAAATATTGCTCGATCTGATTCTAGAGAAATAGTGCTGACAGGTGTAAATATAGGAGATTTTGGTAAGGATTCTAAAGAGACACTTTTTGATCTAGTTCAACAATTAGATCTGCTTGAAGATATTGATCGGTTTCGAATTTCGTCAATAGAGCCAAACTTATTAACAAATGATATAATTGAATTTTCATCTACTTCAAAAAAGTTTATGCCACATTTTCATATTCCATTACAATCTGGTTCAGACAAGATACTAAGTAAAATGCGCCGAAGATATACTGCTGATTTATTTATGGATCGTGTATTAAAGATCAAAAATAAAATACCGCACGCATCTATTGGGGTAGATATAATAGCTGGATTTCCAACTGAAACTGATGCTGATTTTCTAACGACTTACAATTTTATTAATTCGCTAGATATTTCTTATTTACATGTGTTTACTTATTCTGAAAGAGCGAATACAGATGCTATAAATTATGAGCAAATAGTTCCCAAGCCAACGCGAGCAAAAAGAAGCAAGATGTTTCAGATCCTATCGAGTAAAAAAAATAGATATTTTAATGATCAATTTATTAATCAAATACGACCAGTACTTTACGAGAGTATTAAAAATGGTCAGCTTATTGGTCATACTGATAACTATATTGAAGTTAGATCAGATATAAAACCTCAGTTAATTAATACAATTCAGAATGTGAAATTATACAAGAATTATGGGGAATATGTTGAAGGTAGAATTATATCCTAACCCTAACTATTCATATTCATTAATAGGTGGACAAGTACAAATTAAATTTCGATCACCATGTGCGTTGTCTACCCTTCCCACCGAAGGCCAATATTTATGTTGCTTTGTCCATTCAGCAGGATAAGCAGCGAGTTCCCTAGAATAATCCCTTTCCCAGTTATCATCTGTAACAACTCTTGCTGTATGCGGTGCATTAATTAGGGGATTGTCTTTATTATCAAGGTTACCATTTACGACATCTGTAATTTCATTTTTGATTGATATCATTGCATCGCAAAATCTATCTAGTTCTTTTTTAGATTCGCTTTCAGTTGGTTCTATCATCATTGTTCCGGGTACAGGCCATGACATTGTTGGAGCATGGAATCCATAGTCAATTAATCGTTTTGCAATATCTTCTTCAGTTATTCCGGACTCTTCTTTAATGCTTCTAATATCAATAATAAACTCATGCGCACAAAATCCATTGGATCCTTTATATAAAATTGGATAGTGAGTTGATAATCTATGTGCCATATAATTTGCATTAAGGATTGCAATTTCAGTAGAAGATCTCAAACCTTTGTCTCCTAACATAGAAATATATCCCCATGATATAGGAAGGATACTTGCACTACCAATTGGTGCAGAAGAAATTGAGTAGGTTTTTTTTGTTGAATTTTTTGAATAACGATGAGTTGGTAGATACGGCTGTAAATGTTTTGCAACACAAATTGGACCCATGCCAGGTCCGCCACCGCCATGAGGAATTGCAAATGTTTTATGTAAGTTTATATGGCAAACATCTGCTCCAAAGTCACCTAATTTAGATAAACCAACTAATGCATTTAAGTTTGCTCCATCAAGGTATACCTGACCACCATTCTTATGAACCATATCACAAACATCACTAATGGTTTCCTCAAATACTCCATGAGTTGACGGATATGTAACCATCAACGCAGCAAGGTTTTCAGAGTGTTTTTTTATTTTTCTATTTAGATCATCAATATCAATGTTACCATTTTTATCACAATCTATTACTACGACATCCATCCCTGCCATTACGGCACTAGCTGGATTAGTACCATGAGCAGAAGAAGGTATAAGACATATTGTCCTATTTAAATTATTATTTGCAATGTGGTATGCTCTAATCACAAGTAAGCCTGCATATTCCCCTTGAGCTCCAGAATTAGGCTGAAGAGAACAACCAGCTAAACCAGTAATTTTAATTAACCAGTTTGAAAGGTCAGATGCTATTTGTTGATATCCTTCTATTTGTGTATCAGGAGCATATGGGTGAATAGAAGAAAATTCTGGCCATGATACAGGCATCATCTCTGTAGCGGCATTGAGTTTCATGGTACATGAACCAAGAGCAATCATACTTGTATTTAATGCAAGATCCTTTGTTTCCAAACGATGTATATATCGCATCATTTCAGTTTCAGAATGATATCTGTTAAAAATCTGATGTGTTAGAAATTTAGATTTTCTCAATTTATTTAAATTAAAATTAGAATCAGTGCTTTTTT
>JAYZKF010000074.1:0-3025 GCA_036163755.1 Fidelibacterota bacterium | reverse complement strand
TTACCAATATAATCTAAAACGATAATTTGAACTAAAATATGAGCAAAGAAAAATCATTTAAATTTGAATCAGCTATGGAAGAACTTGAAAAAATAGTTTCGAAACTTGAAGGAGACAATGCATCATTGGAAAATAGTCTCAAGTTATATGAGCAAGGAGTAGAGATAGCTGAAAAGCTTAGAAAGCATCTTGATGAGGCTGAGCAGAGAATAGAAGTTTTAAAAACTAATAAAAGTTCTAGTTAGAAATCAAAGATCTGCGTAGAAATGGAAAATAAAAATCGATTAATTAGAGCATTTGGTATTTGGGGGAATACAGATAAAAAGAAATTTTGGGATTTTTTAGATGATATTTTAATATGGGCTAAGAATCAAAACTTAGAGCCTTTTATAACTACTCGAATTAGAGATAATCTTCCAAAAAGTTTTAAGAAAAAAGTTAAAATAATTAATTCAGCTAATGATTTTAAGAAAATTGACTTTCTTTTGACACTAGGGGGGGATGGAACCATCTTATCTGCAGCGCGAGCAATAGGTAATCGTAACACGCCAATCTTGGGTGTGCATGTTGGAGAATTAGGTTTTCTTGCAGAAGTTACCCTAGATAATATGTTTGAAAGGCTTAATATAGTTGCAAAGGGAGATTTCTCAATTCAAAATAGAATGGTATTAGAAGCAAAAGTTGCAAATGGGAAAAAAACGAAAAAGTTTTATGCTTTAAACGATTTTGTTATTGATCGTGGAAAATCTCAAAGATTAATTACAATGGATTTATTTGCTAATGATCATTTTGTTGCAAAGTACAAGTCGGATGGTTTGATTTTTGCTACACCTACGGGTTCAACTGCATATTCTCTTTCTTCTGGTGGTCCTATTGTTATGCCAAAATTAAAAGCAATTGTTGTCACTCCTCTGAGCCCACATACACTAACTTTAAGACCTATAGTTTTTCCTGATAGTCAAACGCTTGAAATAAAATTTGTTGATGATGACCAAGTCGTTTTCGCTGTAGATGGACAGATTAGTGAATATTTAGATCCTGAATCTAAAGTAACAATTAAAAAATCACCTTTTGATATAAAAATGATAACCTTTAAAGATTCGAATTATTTTCAAACTTTAAGGTTAAAAATGGGATGGGGAAAAAGAGGCTAAATTTAAGCTTGATCTTCTTCTATGGATAGTAAAGTGGAAGCGATTAATTCTATAAATATATTCATTTGTTTGAGCATATCCATAATATCCATATGAAGTTGATGAGTCGCAACTGATTCAGCAATATCACCGCTTACGCGTTGGAAATGTTCTAGGCGATATTTTTCTTCAATATCTTTATACTGCTGTCCTTTAGTCATAATTTTTTCTGCTTTTGCTCGATCAAACTTTGTGAAGAATTTATTTAATCGTTTAACCTGTTTTACTAATTTGGTGTGATAATCAGAAATCTCATCTTGGCCTTCTTGAGAGAAATTTCCATCTGCATTCTTTTTATTATCCAGGAGTCTTTCAAATCGAAGGTTTACAATATTATTCATTGATTGCAGATAATTAACTGTGGATAAAAGAGAGAATACTTCCCTAGACTGATCAGAATTGAGATCACCTCTACTTGTTATCAACAGGTATTCACTTATCTTTTCATTTAAAAATGTAATCTTCTCTAGGCGTTGATTCAATCCTGTTTTTAGGTCTAATTCTGAATTTTCTATATCTGATTGCTCTTTATCATTGAAAAAGGGCCTAACCAACGTGCCCACAACACGCTCCATAAGACCAACAACTCCGCTTATTTCAGCTTGAGCACTATTAATCGCTGCCTCTGGCTGATCTAGCAAATTATCATCTAGATGTAAAACAGCAGGTTTCTCAATATCCCTTTGTTCAGTTTTATCAGGAAAGTAACGAATAATTGTTTTGGCTATATAGCCAGTAAATGGGATGAAGATTATAGAAGCAAAAATATTAAAAAAAGTATGTGCGTTAGCTATTTGTCTAGGAATATTGCTTGAAGTTTGAGCTACCATTTCCGAAAAAGTAGGTATCCAAAAGCAAAATAATAGAACGCCTATTACGTTAAAGGTTACATGTCCTATGGCTACTCGTTTAGCATCTCGTGAAGCGTTAAGTCCTGCTAAAAGGGCAGTTACACAAGTTCCTATATTCGCACCAAAAATTAAAGGAATTCCTGCTTCAAGTGTAATTGATCCTCCACTTGCCAATGTGATGACAATACCCGTTGTAGCACTACTGCTTTGAACTAAAGCAGTAAAAACAGCTCCAGCTAGAATACCTAAAAATGGGTTTTCAAAACTTGTCAAAATGCTATTAAACGTAGGGTCACTTCGAAGGGGTTTCATTGTATCTGACATTACCTTCATACCATAAAACAACAACCCAAACCCTAAAATCACATATCCTAAATTCTTCACTGTTTCTTTTTTTGAGAAAAGAGACATCAGTGATCCAGCTGCAATTAATATTAGAGCATAGTCAGTGACTTTAAAAGCAACAATTTGTGCAGTAACTGTACTTCCAATATTTGACCCAAGTATTACACCTAGGGCTTGGGAAAAATTGAGCAGCCCAGAATTAACAAAGCTAACTAACATTACGGTTGTTGCACTGCTACTCTGGATTACCATTGTAACAAACGCACCAACAAAAACAGAAAGGAATTTATTTGAAGTTAATTTTTCTAAAATCATCCTCATGCTATTTCCAGCGGTCATCTTCATCCCATCACTCATCATTTCCATTCCATAAAGGAACATTCCCATGCCACCTAGAAGACCGGTAGCTATTAGAAAAATAGAAATTTCTTTAGAACTCTCATCTGGAGCAGCAAAGAGTGTAGTAATAGATGCTAGAATAATGAGAGGGAGAATTAGTCGGGATGATTTAGTATAAGTTGTTAACACAGTTGTAGCTTTCAATTATTTTTTAAAAATGTTCCCCAAAATATAAGAAATAATTTTGGGATTTTCTTTGAGTCTTCTAATCGAATAATCGAACCATGCTTCACCAAA
>JAYZKF010000073.1:0-5338 GCA_036163755.1 Fidelibacterota bacterium | reverse complement strand
GCATTACCACCAGCTCCGCCAACTCCAATGACTTTTAGATTCGCTTTTTGTTCTGCTAAACTATCAAATTCAAATAGCATAGTTTTGCTCCTTTCTTTACCCTTGGTATGTTTTATTAAAAAAATTCATTAAATAAATTCTTTACATTTTTAATTGTATCTTTTACAAATCCTTTGCCAGCCTCTTTAATATTTAAGTCTGATCCGAATCTTTTCCATTGTGAAAGACCTATAGCGCTTGCATATGATGGACCAGATGCAATATCTAGCTCACCACTTATTTTACTTGGTTTTCCTATGCGAACAGGCATACCAATAGCTTCTTGTGCTAAACCAGATAAATTTTTTAATTCAGCTCCACCACCTGTGATTACCATTCCATATGTTAATTTATCATTTATATCTGCTCTTGCAACTTCACGCATAACTAATTGCAGTATTTCTGTCGTTCTTGCTTCAACGTACCTAGATAATTCATGCTCAGATATTTTACGTTTTATTTCACCATTTTTTGCTGGAACTTCAAATTCAAGATCTGGAGATGACATAGATGCTTTTGCGGAGCCATAGGTTATCTTAATTTTTTCAGCTTCATCAATTCCTATTTGTAGCATAACTGCGATATCATTAGTTATGCTGGCCGCACCAATTCCTATAGTTGCTGTATGTCTTACGCCACCATCTAAATAAATAACTATATCTGTAGTTGTAGCTCCAATATCAACACATACAACTCCTAATTTTTTTTCGTCATCTTCAAGTGTTGAAAGACTTGAAGCTAATCCTTGATAAATTATACCATCAACGCGTACCCCAAGTTCCTCTGCACAGCTTGCTAGATTAGTTGCAGCACTTGTAGCTACAGTTATAAGATGCACTCTTGCTTCTAATCGTCTTCCAGTAAGACCTACTGGATCTTGGATAGAATCCATAGAGTCAATTACATATTCCTGAGGTAGGACATGTAAAATATCACGATCCATGGGCAATGAAATTGCCTTCGCTAAATCTAAAACATTAGATACATCATTATGAGTTATTTCATGTTGTATTGGTATATTTGATCCATTACTTCCTCCAATGGCAATAGCTCCTTGAGTATTAATGCCTTTTATATGATCACCAGAAATTCCAAGAGAAATATTCTCAACATTTATATCTGCCATGGTTTGAGCTTGGTGAAAAGCATTTTCCATTTCATCTATCAGTTTATCTCGGTGAGTTATAGATCCTTTTTTAATACCAGTAGCAGGGGAGGTACCAATGCCGAGTAATTGTATACTATTTTTTGCTGGATTTATCTTTGTTATTGCACAACAAATTTTATTAGATCCAATATCCAACCCTGAATGAATATATGATTCATTTTTTTGGTTTGATCGAATCATGTCCACTCCCTTGCTACTAGTTGTTTGTTATATCGCATATCAATTAACCTAAAATCAGTTAATTGTCGTTGTCCTAAAGCCTTATCAAAACTTTTTAGAATATTAAATTTTTGACTTATTTTATCTTTACCAAGGATGACACGAGTTGGCCGATCAGCAAGTATTATTACATATTCATCATCTTTATTTAAAGTCAATTCTGAAATATTTTCATAGAGATTTTTGTATTTGGTAGATAATTCTCTTAAAATACTAACAGCTTCTTTAACTTTTATTGAAAAAGTTTTTTCCCCTTTAGGGTAAAGCTCTTTTGCTGAGTTGAAACCAGATAGAACAGGTATTAGGTAATCTTCGCTGTAGTTTTTTCCAGGTAAAACAACGGCCTCCTCATCAATCATTAATTGATTTTCTATATTAATAATTCCTAAAGGTTGTCTTTCAACAATTTGTATATTGAGTTTATTAGGGAAATGCTTACTTACTCTTGCTGCTTTTACAAAGGGGTTTTTCTCTAATGCTTTTCTAATTTCAACTATATAAGCTTTGTTTATAGTTTCGTATTCTAATTGATCGATAATGCTTTTGTAATCTTTTTTATTTAAGATATTATATCCTGAAATAATCGGTTCATTTAATACAAATATTTTTTGATAATTTGCCCATTTTAAAGATAAAAATAATAATAGTAAAAATATGCTGGATAAACCAATCCCAATTGCTTGTCTAAGATTAATTTTTAGTTTTTTATTTTTTTTCATACTTTAAATGTTCCTGGTTTAAACCCTAAAGTTTTGACTTCCAATTCAAGAGTTATTCCAAATTTTTGTTTGACAGTGCTTTTAGCAAGTCTAATTAGGCTAACTACATCAGATGCTTTTGCATTGCCATGATTAACAAAAAAATTTGCGTGTATAGGCGATATTTCAGCATCACCAGACTTTGACCCTTTTAATCCTGCTTTATCAATATAAAACCCTGCAGCGCCTTCTTTTGGATTTTTAAAAATACTTCCAGCAGAACGATATCTTAAAGGTTGTGATTTTTTTCGTCCACCACTTGCTAATGATTTTTTTTCTACTACAATTTCTTTACTGCTCTGAATTAACTCAAATTCTGCACTAATTAATATTTCATCTTTTTTGAAAGAGGATTCGCGATAACTAAAGTCAATATCATCTGCGTTATACTGTTTTAGTTCCCCTGACGTTGTCATAACAGTAACTTTTTGTAAATAATTTGATATTTCACTTCCAAAAGCTCCTGCGTTCATTATAAGTGCACCTCCAAGTGTACCCGGAACACCGATCAGACTCTCTACACCAGAAAGGCTTCTACTTATACATTCTTTAACAAATTTTCCTAACATAACACCAGATTGTGCATATGCTGTAGTTCCTTTAATTACCAATTTTTTTAATGATTTAGCCAATGCTATAACAATTCCATCAATACCATCATCTGAAACAAGAAGATTTGAACCTGATCCAACAAAAAAAGTTGGAATTTTATTTTTCTCTGCAAATTTTAGTATATTGGCAAGATCAACTTCATCTTTTGGCTGAACATATGCTTTTGCTGGACCTCCAATACCATATGAAGTATGATTTGACATATTTTCGTTTGTCAAAAAAGACCCTTGAGTTAAAGCATTTAGTTTATTCATATTGTCCACTTCAAACTTTTTCAACTTGGTTTGACAAATTTTCGTAATACGCTTGGCCATATCTCCAAATTGTTCCAGCACCAATCGTAATTACCATATCATTTTTTTGAATAATTTTATTTAATTCATCATTCAAATTTTCGAGATTATTAATATAGAATACGTTCTTATGACCCAAAGATTTAGTTTTATTGTAAATTAATTTCCCAGATACCCCTTCAATGGGTTTTTCTCTCGCAGGATAGACATCGCAAACAAATAAAATATCTGAGCTCATAAAGGCTTCAGCAAACTCTTTATAAAACTCTTTGGTCCTAGTATATAGGTGCGGTTGAAAAACAGATATAATTCGACGATTCCAACCATTCCTAGCAGCTTGTAATGTAGCAACTACTTCAGTAGGATGATGTGCATAGTCATCTACTACCATGATTTCTTGAGTTATTCCTTTTATTTCAAATCTTCTACGAACTCCAGTAAAACTATGAATACCATCAGCAATGACATCTAAATCCAATCCAAGTTCAAAGCCAACTGCTATTGCAGCAAGAGAATTCAGTACATTGTGTTTTCCAGGTACATTTAATTTTATATTAATACATTCTTCACCATCATGGTTAAGAATATATGTTGTTATAGTTTCATTATAGGAAATCTTACTTGCACTGAATGTAGATTTTTTTGAAAGACCGTATGTGGTAATTGGTCGTTTTATTTTTTTTAGTATTTTTTGAACACCTGGCGAATCTAAGCATGCAACTACGCCTCCATAAAATGGAACAGAGTTGGAAAATTGAATAAATGAGTTATAAAGATCATCTAAATCTTCATAACAGTCCATGTGTTCCTTTTCAATGTTGGTAATAACTGCTATTGTTGGCTTAAGCTGCAAAAAACTTTTATCATATTCATCAGCCTCAACTACTATTAAGTTACCAGACCCCAGCTTTGCATTGGAGTCAAGATTCTTAACTAAACCGCCTACTACCATAGTTGGGTCTATTTTTGCGTACGACAAAAGAGCACCAATCATTGAAGAAGTTGATGTTTTACCATGAGTTCCTGAAACTCCAATGCTTGTTTCTTTTAAAGCTATAAGTTCTCCAAGCATTTCAGCACGTTTGATTATAGGTATATTCTTTTTTTGTGCTTCAATTATTTCTGGATTATCTTTAGTAACTGCACTAGAATAAACCAGAACTTCTGCACCATTAATATTTGAGGCATTATGATCAAGAAAAATATTTGCTCCGTTTCTAGTTAATTTTTCTGTTATTTCAGTTTTATTTATATCGGAACCGCTAATATTAAATCCCAAATTGATTAACAGTTCAGCAATTCCACTCATGCCAATGCCACCAATGCCTACAAAATGAATTTTATTTACTTTACGGAACATTATTTGATAAGTCCCATTGCTTCATCTACAATAGTGTCTGTTGCGTTCGGTTTTCCTAGTTTAAAACTTGCTTTTGACATCTGATCTAGGCGATTCTCATCATTGAGAAGGCTTTGAATAGTCATTGCTACTTTTTCATGGTGGAGGTTCTTTTCGTTAAACATTAAAGCTGCATCATGATTAACTAACGTTTTAGCATTTTTTGTTTGATGATCTGCTGCGGCATAAGGGAATGGAATTAAAATTGATGGTTTTCCACATACAGTCAATTCTGAACATGAAATAGCTCCAGATCTACTCATAACTAAATCGCTAACTGCGTAAGCACTTGCCATATCTTCAATGAAAGGCAAAACTTTGAGAGTCTTATTTCCATGATTTTTATAATTTTTGTAATAATTTTTACCAGTTTGCCAAATAACTTGAATACTTGATACGGAATGACTGGAGATCATTTTATTCATTAATTCGTTCAATGCTAGAGACCCTTGACTTCCTCCAAAAACAAACAATGTTTTTTTTGAAGGATCAAAACCAAATTTTTTAATTCCATCAATACGATTTCCTCTATTGATTTCTTTCCTAACTGGATTTCCTGTAAGAGTACATTTTTTCTTTAAATATTTCCTTGCGTCTTCAAAAGCTATGCAAACTTTGGTTGCTTTATCTGCAAACCATCGAGTTGTTATTCCAGGGTAGGAATTTTGCTCTTGAATTAGAGTCGGTATCCCTCTTTTAATACCTTCTCTTAGAGGTAATGCGGCAGCATATCCACCTGTACCTATAACTAAATTGGGTTTAATATCATTAAATAGTTTTTTTACTTTTTTATTAGATGAAAAAAACCTTAATGGTAACAGTAGATTTTTACCAAAACTTTCCAGGCTTA
>JAYZKF010000072.1:0-3199 GCA_036163755.1 Fidelibacterota bacterium | reverse complement strand
ATACCTACCATAACATTTCCTACGATCCAAATAAGCCAGGAAGCTATATACTCATTTGCATTAAGGTAATATCCAAAAATAACTAAACCAGCTCCTATCCAGCCAATTAATCTCCAGTTCAATGGCTCAGAATTATTTTTTAACCAACTTTTCATGTAGATTTTAAATATTTAAATATTTGCATGCTAAAAATTAGCTATTAAGTTATTGTAAACTAGAACACTTTTATTTTAGGAAAATCTGAAAGAAGGCTACTATGAAAAAAACAATTTTTATAACAATATTCTTTTCATTGTTCTGCCATATCACTGGACAGAATAATCTATATCTGGTCTATGAGTTTATGAGGGTCGACAATGAGCAGGAAGGCACGTATATGGACATTGAAACGTTCTGGCAAAAAATTCATGAGGAACGAGTAAAAAATGGCGACATCATTGGATGGGATTTATGGAGGTTACAGCCTGGTGGCGAAGACCAAGGATATCAATACTTAACCGTAAATCTATATGATGATAAAGTAAAAATGATGTCAGGTGCCGGTGATTTTTGGAAAGCAGTAACACAAGCGTATCCCAATCTTTCTGAAGAAAAACTCAATGAAAAATTTAATCAAACATCTAAGTCACGTGATTTGGCCGTAAGATTGTACGTCGAACAAGTTGATAAAACAGAAGATGAGTTTGAAGTTTCTGTGGGCACTGTAGCAATTTTTCATATGATGCAAGCTGTAGAGGGGAAATACTGGGAATATGAAGAAGGTGAAAGAAAAGCATGGAAAACCTGGCACCAACAACAAGTGGATAACAATACTAAAGGTTCTTGGAAATTCAATAGAATTATGATGCCGAGCGATAACCACGCATCACATATTACTGTTAATATGTTTAAGAATTGGGATCAGAGGTATATGGAAAGTCCAGCTGGACCAAAATTAAGTGCAAGTACAAGAAGAGCTCTTAATAAGGGAGTTTTAGCCAGAGAAGTAAAAAATGTATACCAAGCAGTATTAATTCGGCAAGTTAGATAGATTGAGTTAAGATTTATTATAATGATTAATATTAATTTATAAACGAAGAAAATAATTCATCATATATCGGGCCCATTTTTCCCCAATCGTATTTTTTAAACGATTTGCGAATCGTACTTCCCCGAGTTTCATCAATATTTAAAATACAGTTTTTTACCTGATAGTATAAATCACCATCATTGTTGTATATGTGACTATCGTGATATTCTTTTGGTAACAACTCAGGATATGTCAACCTATTTGGCAATAAGGGGTATACTCCACAATAGATTGCTTCTACAACACTGCCGCCAAAAAAATCTTGATTATTCGTTACAGGTAAAATATCAGCCTTCCACAGCCACTTTGCATATTCCGAAAAATTTTCACAGAAACCAAAATGCACAATATGCTTTTTTAATCGTGATTTAGCTTCATCAAATACATTAGGATTTGTATTGAAACTTTCCCCAAGTACAGCGATATCAAAATCGATATCGTTTTGCTGTAATTGATATAAACATTCAAAAAACGATTCTGGATTCTTATCGTATTCCCAACGATGATTCCATAAGACTAATGGGTTCTTCTGCCCTTGAGTTTTATGCTGATCAAATTTGGATAGATTCATGCCAAGATATAATACTTGACTCTTTTCTTTAATTCTTTCAATTACATCTACTTCATTATGGTCAGGAAAACTTTTTAATAATCGCAGACCTTCATGATGAAAAGAATCCTGATGGTATTGAGAGTTAAATAACACATGATCCGCTGCTAAAGCAGAGGAAAGATTAATAAAACCATAATGATGGTCTCTCTTTTCTTGAATATCTCTATCTGAATTTGACCATGGATAGGAAAGTTGATTTTCATGAAAATATAAAGCGCTGGGTACCTGAGCTGTGCGACTTTTTGTTAGGCTTAAGAATGTAGTCAAGTCCAACATATCTGTCGCTAGGATGAGATCAGGAGAGAAATTCATATGCATGAACTGTTTTGCTAGAGAAATCGCGCCACCATGCATCCTCCATTTCCAAAATTGTCCCGGCAGTGAAATAATCTGAACATTGTGATTGCTAAATGATTGATATCCCTCTGCCCAAGATTTGTGCGATCCTGTATAGTATGGTTCTACTAATAAAATATTCATAGTCAGGTTATGAGGCCTATAGCCCTATAAAGATTAATAATATTTTTAATTGATAAAGAAAGAAATTAATTTAAGTCATGAAACTATCTAAAAATGCTCTTTCCGCTATAGGTAACACGCCATTAATTAAATTATCTAAAATTATTCCATCAGATTCGGCAAATGTTTGGATAAAACTTGAATACGTTAATCCAACAGGATCTTATAAGGACCGAATGGCTCTAGCAATGATAGAGGGAGCTGAGCAGAGGGGTGATCTTCAACCTGGAATGACAGTAGTTGAGTATACAGGTGGGAGCACTGGATCGTCTCTTGCTTTCATATGCGCAGTAAAAGGATACGATTTTCATGTGATCTCATCAGATGCATTTTCCATTGAAAAATTAAAAACAATGAAGACATTTGGTGCAAATTTAGAGATTATAAACAGTCCTTCAGGAAAAATTAACTCTGACATAATTCAAAGAATGATCGATCGAGCAAAACAATTATCACAAAGAGATGATTATTTTTTTACAGATCAGTTAAATAACACAGATGTAATTAAGGGTTTTGAAGTGATGGGAAATGAAATCCAAAATCAATTTGACTATCCAATAGATGGGTTTTGTGCATCAATAGGTACTGCTGGAGCAATGATGGGAGTTTCAAATATTTTACTTAAGTCACATAGTAACTTAAAAGTAGTCGCTCTTGAGCCAGAAACTGCTGCTTATTATTCAAAAGGGATCAAGAACGGAAAACATCATGTAGAAGGTATTGGCCTTGGATTTAAGCTTCCTCTTCTGAAAAAAAATAATTACAAAGAGGCCCGAGGTATCAATGAGGAAGAATCAAGGGTTATGGCTAGAACGTTAGCAAGAGATGAAGGAATATTTGCAGGTACATCTACTGGCCTTAATGTAGTAGGTGCATTGCAATTAGCTAAGGAAATGGGACAAGGGAAACACGTAGTAACATTAGCCTGTGATTCAGGATTAAAGTACCTTAATGGAGATTTATTTACCTAAAAAACTATACGAATCACATAATTTTTG
>JAYZKF010000071.1:0-4180 GCA_036163755.1 Fidelibacterota bacterium | reverse complement strand
TCAGGTCCCGCTATAGATAGGATAAAAAATTCAAAAATTAAACAACTAATTGTAACTGATACAGTTTCTATAACAGAAGATAAAATTTTAGATAATATGAAAATAGTAACTGTCGCTGAAGTATTTGCTGAAGCAATTCAACGTATTTTTAACGGTGAATCTGTTAGTGCATTATTCGAATTTTAATTAAAGGTAAGTAAAATGGCAACTTATTATAAACTCAAAATTGAAGACCGATTGCAAATTGGTAGTAGTTCTTCAAGATCTATAAGAAGAATGGGCAAAATCCCAATAAACTATTACTATAAAGGTGAGGAGAATAGGAATTTTTTGATTGATCAAAAAGAATTGTACCAAGCTGTTCGATCGGGGCAACATGTATTTGAAGTATCAATTAATAATGAAACAGTTTATGTGATGATCAAAGATGCACAGTATAATCCTATTACGGAAAAAATAATTCATATTGATCTTATGCGAGTTAGAAGAACTGAGAAAATGACATTTTCACTGCCATTAATATTAGAAGGATCAGCAATAGGCTCTGTTGAGGGAGGTATTGTTACTCAGGTTAGCAATTCTATTGATGTAGAGTGCTTCCCAACTGATGTGCCAGAAAGTATAGCTGTTGATATATCTGAATTAGAATTAAATGCAGTTTTAATGGCAAAGGATATATTATTAACTGAAGATGTATCATTGATTTCGCCTGAAGACACAACAATTGCAACATGTAATCCACCGAAAGCTGAAGAAGAACCTGAAGTTGAAGAATTAGAAGAAGGTGAAGAATTAGAGGAAGGTGAAGAACCTGCAGATGGCGAAGAAGGCACAAAACCTACTGAAGAAAAAGATGATGATAAAAAAGAAGGGCCCACTAAAGAAGAAGATGCAAAAGAGCGCAAAGGGGATTCTCAGGATTGATCCTGAACAAGGGAATGATTTCTTTTATCGGCCTTGGAAATCCAGGTAACAAATATGAAAACACAAAACATAATGCAGGATTTTGGGTATTAGATGAATTGTCTCGTCGTTGGAAAACAAATTTTAAACCGGGAAAAGGCGAATATTTTTTTATGGAGAAAAAATCATGGAATATTTTGCTTATTAAACCAACAATTGGTATGAATAATAGTGGTACAGTAGTTAAAGATATTATGAAAAATTGGAATATAAATTTGTCAGAGTTATATCTAATTGTTGATGATGTCGATCTTCCTTTGGGTAAAATTAGAATACGCCCTAAAGGAGGCGATGGATGCCATAGAGGAATGGAATCTGTTATTTATCACATAGGTAATAATGGATTCCCAAGAATTAGATTTGGGATTGCTACTGGTGATAAATTGAGACCAGCAGAAAATTATGTGTTAAAATCTTTTAACAAAAAAAATCAAATATTAGCAAATGAAATGATAGTAAAAACGGCTGATGCTGTAGAATCAATCATCCATAATGGGATGTCAAAAACTATGAATCTTTTTAATGCCTAAATTAAAATAATGGGAGAAAAATAATAAATGATAACATTTGAATTACTAGTTATAGGAGCGGGTATTCTAGCTATGTTATTCGCTTTTTGGAAAACCACTTGGATTTCTAAACAGGACCAAGGCACTGCAAAAATGGAAAAAATTGGCGCTAATATAGCTGAAGGTGCCATGTCATTTTTGAAAGCAGAGTATCGTGTATTAACTATTTTTGTTATAATTGTCGCCGTTATACTAGGCTTCGCAAATAAAGGTAATACTAACTCTAGCGCTTTGGTCGCATTATCATTTATAACTGGAGCTTTGACATCTGCATTAGCGGGTTTTCTTGGAATGCGAGTGGCTACAAAGGCAAACAATCGTACAACTCATGCAGCTAGAACGGGACTGGCCCCAGCATTAAATGTTGCATTTACTGGTGGATCAGTTATGGGTTTATCAGTAGTCGGATTAGGTGTTTTAGGTTTGGGTACATTATTTATTTTTTATCAATCATATTTTAATGCTGACTATAGTCGAATTTTAACAGTCCTATCAGGATTTTCATTGGGTGCATCCTCAATTGCTCTTTTTGCTCGTGTTGGTGGAGGTATTTATACTAAAGCTGCAGATGTTGGAGCAGATCTTGTAGGTAAAGTTGAAGCAGGTATTCCTGAAGATCATCCGTTAAACCCAGCGACTATTGCAGATAATGTAGGTGATAATGTAGGCGATGTAGCGGGAATGGGTGCGGATTTATTTGAATCTTATGTTGGTTCAATTATTGGCTCAATGGTCTTGGGTGCAAGTATACTTGTATCTGGTGCATTCGATCTTAATTTTGTTACTTTACCCTTAACAATTGCCGCTTCAGGAATAATAGTTTCTATTCTGGGGACCTTTATGGTCTCTGTAAAAGAAGGCGGAAATCCACAAAAAGCATTAAATATTGGAGAGTTTGGTTCAGCTGCAATTATGGTTGCTATAATGTATTTTTTGATAACCAGTTTACTACCTGATACCTTTGTTCTTAATAATATGGTTTATACTAAACTGGGTGTTTTTTGGGCGTCAACCATTGGTCTTTTAGCAGGGTTAGGTATTGGGCTTATTACAGAACATTATACAGGAACGAATACAGGCCCAACAAATTCAATTACACGGCAATCATTAACTGGTCCAGCAACAAATATTATTGCTGGCTTAGGCGTTGGTATGCAGTCAACTGCGATACCTATACTAATTATAGCAGCTGGGATTATGGGAGCCTACCATTTTGCTGGGCTATATGGAATTGCAATTGCGGCATTAGGTATGCTTGCAAACACAGGAATACAATTGGCCGTAGATGCTTATGGTCCCATTTCTGATAATGCTGGTGGAATAGCTGAAATGGCAGATTTGCCGAATGAAGTTCGCGAACGAACTGATAAATTAGATGCTGTTGGGAATACTACTGCAGCAATTGGTAAGGGATTTGCTATAGGGTCAGCTGCATTAACTGCACTTGCTTTGTTTGCAGCTTATATGGTTCAAAGCGGAATAACAACGATTGATATTGCAAATCCAAAAGTAATGGCAGGGCTTTTTGTGGGAGGTATGTTGCCTTTTCTATTCTCATCTATGGCTATGGGAGCAGTTGGCCGAGCTGCAATGGCGATGATTGAAGAAGTCCGTCGGCAGTTTAAATCAATCCCAGAATTATCAGCAGCTCTTTCAGTAATGAATAAATATACTGAAGGAGAAGAATGGTCAGATGAAGATAAAAAAATATTTGACGCTGCGGATGGTAAAGCAGAATATGGGAAATGTGTTGAAATATCAACAACATCAGCGATAAAGGAAATGGTTGCCCCTGGAATTCTTGCAATACTATCACCCGTTGTTGTTGGTTTTAGCTTTGGTGCTGAAACGCTTGGTGGCTTACTTGCGGGCGTAACGGTATCAGGTGTTTTAATGGCTATTTTTCAATCAAATGCAGGTGGAGCTTGGGATAATGCAAAAAAAATGATTGAAGAAGGAATCAATATTGGTGAAGATACACATGGTAAAGGATCTGATGCTCACAAAGCAGCAGTTGTTGGAGATACTGTTGGTGACCCATTTAAAGATACTTCAGGCCCATCACTCAATATTTTAATTAAACTAATGTCTGTGGTGTCCTTGGTGATTGCACCATTGCTTCATCAATAAATTATTCAGGAGTTATCTATATGAGGTATTACGAGAGTTTATATATTGTTAATCCAAACTTCGAACAAAGTCGTATTGATGAAGTTATGAAATTGGTGTCAGATAAATGTGGTGATTATAAATTTAAAATCATTAATCATCATACTTGGGGAAAAAAGAGATTAGCATATTCAATCCAAAAACATAAATATGGATCATTTATTTTATTGCATTTTGCATCTGAGACGGCTGACAAATTGAATGAATTCGATAGATTTATGTATTTAAATAAAGATATTCTTCGGAATCAAACTGTTGTTTTAAATCAAGAACCAGAAGTTTCAAGTGATGACGAATATAAGAAAAAAAATGATGAAACTTTAAATGAGTTAGATGATAAATCAGATGAATGTGTATATTAAGATTCATATGACAATGTTGATGAAAGTGTAGATGAAGATTCAAATGACAAGGTTTATGAAAGTGTAGATGAATATTCTAATGACAAGGTTGATGAAAGTGTAGATGAAGATTCAAAT
>JAYZKF010000070.1:0-4594 GCA_036163755.1 Fidelibacterota bacterium | reverse complement strand
GTATCCATGGCAAATGAATCATCAACATCTACTAGCCTTAGGTTGTTTTTGCCTATTCCTGCTATCTTTACAGCCTTTTCTATCGATGAGTGAGCCTGAGATGAAGTATAGACAGTTAATTTGCCATTATAGCCATTTTTATTTATTTCACCTTTAGATGCTTTTTCTCGTGCAGCAATTAATGCAACCAAGCTTGAACTTGATGCAGTATCTTGTAAAACACCCCCTCCGCTTGATTTAGATTTAAATTTATTGGGTAATTCCATCATATCCACTAACCAATCTAAAACATGAGATTCTAATTCAGTTGCTGAAGGGCTAGTGACCCAGTTCATACCATTAATTCCTAACCCTGTAGATATTAGATCACCCAGTATCGCGGGTCCACTTGTAGCGCATGGAAAAAATGCATGAAAATTAGGTGATTGCCAATGAGTAATGCCTGGCATCATTGTATTCATATCTTGAAGAATATCTTCATATTTTTTTCCTTTTTGAGGGGGATCCTTAGGCAGCTTTGATCTGATTTCTCCTGGTTGGACTTGTGGGAACACTGGATAGTTTTCAATATGGTCATAATAATCTGCGATCCAATCAATGGCTTTATAACCTGCTTTTCGAAATTCTTCTGTAGTCATGTGAATTTTTGATGTTTTATTCATGTGTATCTCTTAATTAATATGATTTTATTTATGTTCGAATTTAGATTCGGCCATGCTAACTCTAAAAGATATTGCATCTGCCCATGAAAGAATTTGTTCTTACATTCATCGAACACCTGTTTTAACCAATAATAGTCTCAATGAATTAACTGGTGCAAATCTGTTTTTCAAATGTGAAAATTTTCAAAAAGCAGGCTCATTTAAGATTAGAGGGGCAACTAATACGGTAGAATTATTATCTCAAGGTGAAATGGATAAAGGAGTTGCCACAACTTCCTCAGGAAATCACGGTGCTGCTTTATCAATGGCAGTTACGAGGAGAGGAGGAAAAACGAAAGTTGTTATGCCTCATAATACTCCAAAAATTAAAGTTAATAATGTTGAACGAAATGGTGGTGAAGTTGTTTGGTGTGAACCTGATCAATCTTCGCGAGAACAGGTATTAGCTGACCTTGTGAATAAAACGGGTGCAACAGTTGTTCATCCTTATAACGATGAAAGAATTATTGCTGGTCAAGGTACTTGCGCAAAGGAACTATTGGAAGATTACCCTGAAATTCAAATTATTGTATCTCCAGTGAGTGGAGGTGGATTATTAAGTGGAACACTAGTTTCGGCGAAAGAAATTAATGAGCAAGTTAGTGTTTATGGCGCTGAACCTGTTGAAGCAGATGATGCTTTTCGTTCTCTTAAAAATGGTAAGATTCTTCCAAATGAGACAATAAATACAATATGCGATGGTTTGCGTGCACAAATTGGCACAATAACTTTTCCAATAATTCAAGAACATGTAAAAGAAATTATCACTTTGTCAGAGGAAGAAATTTTGAATTCAATGAAAATGATCTGGGAGAGATTAAAAATTATTGTTGAGCCATCATGTTCGATTTCTTTAGCAGCGATAATTAAAAATAAAGATAAATTTTCAGGAAAGAATGTGGGGTTAATTATGTCTGGTGGTAATGTTGACCTAAACCAAATCCCGTGGTAATAAAATAAATTTTTTAGGATAATTAATGATAAATAAGTTTTTAATAGTTTTTTTTATTTCATCAAATATTTTTTCACAAACCCAAGTGGTGATTGTGGAAGAAATGCTTATGGATGTCCCTTTTGCTGGGGAGATTAAATATACAACTACAAAATATGCATCAGATAATCTTTTTAAGAGAGATATGGAAATTGAAGTTGGAAGTTTTCTTGCTCGGATGGCAATGGGTGGGAATAAGAAACTTGGGGAATTTATTGATGGTACTAAAAAAATGAGAACCGTGTATGATCTTAATGAAGAAGAATATGCTCAAGAAACTTTTCAAACAATTATTGAAAATGATGGTAAGCCAACTTTAGAAATACCTTTTGGTGGTCCAATGGGTGGTGGAGGTGGAGGCAATTCTAATAATGAAGAGAACGATCAAGATGAAGAAGATGAAGACCAAGTTGATGAAAATGAAGAGAACAACGAGGTCAGACGAGTTATAGAAAAAGGATATGAAAAAATTGGTGAATTTTCAACAAAGAAAGTTACTACAGAAATGATGGGTAGTAGAGGTAGAGTTATTATTGAGGAATGGTTTACTACAGATACATCATTATTCCGTTTTGCTATAGATGTTGAATCAAAATTGGCATCTGCTTATGGTGGTAAGGCGCAAACATTTCCAAGAAGTTTTTCAGAGTCAATGTTAAGGAGAGCTGGTCACGAATTTGAATCTGTTGAAGGTAGGGTAGTTAAATATCAAATGTCTCCGATAGATGATGATGGATTTAAAATGGGATTTGAGATAAAAATAAATAAACAACCATTTAAAAAATCTGATTTTAGTATTCCCACCAAATGGAAAAAGGTTGACGAACTGAATTAAAAAGTTGACACTTTTTAATAAATCTAAAATTCAACAGGTTCCCACAAAGCCTGGTGTTTATTTTTTCAAGAATGAATTAGGCGATATTATTTATATCGGCAAAGCAAAGCACTTGCGTAATCGCGTTCGATCATATTTTCAAAAAAATAAATATCAAACACCAAAGAATATCTCAATGATAAAGAGGATAGCTGATATAGAATGGTTGGTAGTGAGGAATGAAGTTGAGGCTCTTCTAACTGAAGCTAATATGATCAAGCAACATCAACCTCATTATAATGTTAATTTAAAAGATGATAAGACTTTTCCTTACATAAGAATTACAAAAGAACCGTACCCTAGAGTTTTTATTACTCGAGAAATAATACGTGATGGTTCAAAGTATTTTGGCCCATACACTGATGTTTATCACTTAAGACAATCTTTAAAAGCTGTACATAAGATTTTTCCTGTCCGAAGTTGTGATTATTTTATTAATGATAAATCAATTTCAGATAAAAAGGTAAGTGTTTGCCTTGACTATCATATAAAAAAATGTGAGGGACCTTGTGAAGGCTTGGTCTCTGATAATGATTATAGATCTATGATCAAACAGGTGGAAAGCTTTCTCCAAGGTCGGACCAAAGAAACTGAGTCCTATATTCATGAACAGATGAAAAAAGCTTCATCTAATATGAGATATGAAGATGCTGGAATCTATCGAGACCAACTTCATGCAATAAATCAATTTAAAAAACGACAAAGTAAAGTAGCTGCTGATTTCGAAGATAGAGATGTCATTGCATTAGCTAAAGAGGAAGATTTTGCTATTGCTGTTGTTGTTCGAATCCGAAATGGCCGAATAACTAGCAGAGAAAAATTATCTCTACAAAATTTACATGAAGATGATGCAAAGATTATGGAAACTGTAATATCACGGTTTTATCTTGAATCAGATTTCATACCTAAAGAAATATCTCTACAAAACGAACCAAATAATATAGATCAGCTTATTAATTGGTTAAAAAATAAAAGAAGTGGCGCAATCAAATTGCTAGTTCCACAACGTGGAGAAAAAGCTAAAGAAATTCGCTTAGCCTATCAAAATGCAAAACTCCTATTAGGTGAATGGTTAATTAATCGCAAAAAACGTAAAGAATTAGTGCCAAAAATGGTTAACCAACTGCAAGAGGACCTACAACTTAAAGTTCCACCTAGACGTATTGAAGCATTTGACATATCTCACTTAGGGGGTACAAATACTGTTGCTTCTCTTGTGTGTTTTATTGATGGCAAATCCAGAAAGTCTGAATATAGAAAATTCAAGATAAAAACTATTGATGGCATTGATGACTTTGCTTCCATGCGGGAAATCGTTCATCGTCGATATAAAAGAGTTAAAAAAGAAGGTGCTGGCTTACCAGATCTAATATTAATTGACGGAGGAAAAGGTCAGCTTTCAATGGCAGTTTCAGCACTCAGAGAGTTGGGGCTAGATTATTTGCCAATCATTGGGCTTGCAAAAAGATTAGAGGAGGTTTTTATACCTGGTAATTCTGATCCTCAGTCAATTCATAAGCAATCTCCTGGATTATTTCTACTTAGACGTATTCGAGATGAAGCCCATAGATTTGCTATAAGCTTCCAGAAACAACAAAGAAAAGCAGCAATATCTAAATCAATCTTTCATTCAATTAAAGGAATGGGTGAAAAAAGAGTTAAAATGCTTTTAAAACAGTATAGTGACGTAAAAATGATATCTAATCTAAGTCCTAAAATGATTAATAAAGATTTGGGGATTCCTGTTAAAATTGCTAAAGAGATTATTTCAAAAGCAAAATCCCAAAATTGATTAACAAGATTTTTTTAGTTAGATCTTATCCTTAAATTTGTTGAATTATTATAGATTAAATCTTATTGACTAATGGAATTAACTAGACCTCTTCATCAAGCTGCAATTTTCTTAGCATTATCATGTTTTTTTGGTTTTGGATCTAATTTGGTTCGAACTAATTCGATTCCATGGCTTGCACAGGAATTAGTTATTGCTGAATCAATAGATACTAATTCAAATGAACCTATACTTAC
>JAYZKF010000069.1:0-3746 GCA_036163755.1 Fidelibacterota bacterium | reverse complement strand
TTAGCTTCAAGACCAATTAGTGCATTTATTTTAGCTGAGCTTAAATTGATAATTCTCATTAATTCAATAGAAGAAGTTGTTTGCATTATAATTTCAACAGAATCATTAATCATCTCCAATATTTCATCTTTTCCGCCAACATCACCTAACTCTTGAACATTCATATATTGAACTGCGCAATCTTTAATCGCATCATCTTTTGATTGATAGAGTCGCTGAATACGGTCAATTTGATTTTCAGAATTGGCATTCATTACTGCCGCCCTTGCGCCATCCTTAAGACTCTTCCTTAAGGTATCAAAATATCTAATATTGTATTCGTTATCCATTATTCAATCAAAATATTATCAGTTTAATCTAATTAATAATTATCCAAACAAAAAAGCTTCCTTAAGTAATATAGATATAATTTTTATTTTTCTTTTTTAAAATAATTATAAATCCATACAAATAGAGCTATTAGTAAAGTTTTCAATAGAATTAATACCTTAAACTAAAATGAATTGTAGGAAGCGTAATAAATTCTTGTGCAGGGCGCACTTCTCCAGTTTTACTATCCACTGATTCGCTACCATAGTATCTAAAAATACTATTAACACCTATATTAATGTATATTTTTTTAGTTAACCTTTTTTCAATGCCTCCAGAAAAAAATGGCGCAACAACACCTCCTCCCATTCCTCCAATGCCTTGAATGCTCGCAACAACATAAAAATCATCAATTAATCCTGTTGATAATCCAATAATTAAGTCGCCAGTCTTTGGATCGCTTTTAACAGGTTTATTAAGAAAAGTATATTTCCAACCTAAAGATATCGTATTGGCTGCAATCAACGTACCAATACCTGCAAAAAATTCATTATTATTATGAATTTTTAGTGTTCGTGCATATCCAAAAAGACTTAAGCCAGTCTTATGGTCTAGAAATCCAATCGATCTATAGTATTTGGGTTTTTCTGTTTGTCCTATGATTACAGATAATAAAATGGGAAATACGATAATTAGTTTAATATAAAATTTCATAAACCACTTTTCTCATTCAATAATTTCACTAATTCAGATAAACCATCAACTGCTTTTTTAGCAATCACAGTAAAATCGTCTCTATCCATATTTGATACTCCCATGGGATCTATATAGTATTTTTCTATTCCAGGTGATGCGTAATTAATTAAACCTGCAGCTGGATATACACCTAATGAGGTTCCAATAACTATAATTTTATCCGCAATCTCAAAAAAATGAATTACCCGATCAATCATCGGAACGGGCTCTCCAAACCATACGATATGAGGTCTTAGTTGAGAACCGTTATCGCAGGTATCACCCATTTTCATCTCCCAATGGTTTAGATCATAAATCAATGAAGGATCAACCGTACTTCTTGCTTTATTTATTTCACCATGCAAATGATGTACTTTGGTTGACCCTCCTTTTTCATGGAGATCATCAATATTTTGAGTGACAATATTTACTTCATAGTTCTTTTCTAAATCTGCAAGTAATTGATGTGCTTTATTAGGTTGAGCTAGATTCACTTGTTTGCGCCGCTCATTATAAAATTTAAGAACTAATTCAGGATCACGATCCCAAGCATCTGGAGTAGCTACATCTTCGATTCTATGGTTTTCCCATAGCCCATCACTATCTCGAAAAGTTTTAAGTCCACTTTCGGCGCTTATACCAGCACCGGTGAGAACTGTAATTTTCTCCATTAATTTTAATTTTAATCGATTATTACTCGTCTGCTTTGTTCAAATTCATGAATTTTACCATTTTTTACAAAATAGTACTCAACTATTTCCCTTTTGGGCTGGGTTGCACTTGCATCTACTAAAAACCATGCATTTACCCATTCTCCATCTTTTTCTCCATTTGCATCAATAGAAAAAGCACCTTCCATTGACCAATTTTGATCACCAGGATTATCGTTCATACCTTTCTTAACTTGCCCAATAAAACCATCTAAGGTCTCGAAAGTTTCTCCAGCTTCGAAGCTAGATTTTACTGTATCAACAAAAAATGTTCTCATTTTATCATAATCAACACCCCAGTATTTATCTAGCTCAACTACCAGATCTACCGAAGCTTGCGTACCCAATGTAAAAAACTTTGATGGGTATCCATTTGATTTTTGTGCATTTTCACATCCCACCAATAAAATAAACATCACAGATATGGTTAATAATTTCTTCATTTTTTACTCCTTTATTTTAATTTTTTCTTACTTCAGTCTTGACTCTGCAACAATATATCCAAAAGCAGACCATTGATTTCCTTTGGTGATCATATCAAACAAGGATTGAGCTTTTTGTTCATTATCATTTATTGAATAATAATTACCCAAACCAAAAGCCAACGTAGTATTTGCAAGTGACTGACCATTCATTATTTCATTTTCTAAATCAACTGGATCAAGCTTACCTTGATGTAATTTAAGAATAGTATGATAAGAATGATTCTCTATCAAATTCATATCATCATTTATCGTGCTTAATAGCTTTGAAGCTCGCCTGTCTTGACCTAAATGTCGGTAAATAACATACAACCAATTAGCTGCAGCTATATAACTATCATTATTTTCAGCTAGTTTTAAACATTTTTCATAGGCATATCGTGCTTTATGATATTTTTTTTGTATATAGTAAGTAAGACCAAGATGATAATATATATTACCTTGTAATGTAGATGTGGGAATTCCTAAAGCGTTAGGCAATCCATCTGGTTCTATTTCATTATCTTTATATCGAGTGAGTCCCACAGCTTTTTTAAAATCTTTAATGGCTAATTCAAAACATCGTGTTGATATAAATCTATGACCACGGTGACGATAAAAACGTGCATCTTTTGGGTATTGATCTAAGGCTCTAGAATAGATATCGATTGCTCTTTCATAATTACCTAAATAGGCTTCTCTTCGACCTAACCAAATTAAATTATCTGAATTGGGATTTTTCTCAAAATTTATTTTTGCTTCTGCAAGTTTAGACTCATATATAGATTTTGCATTATCACTAATGTATATATTAGGAATATCTTTATCACATATTTGCGCAGTTAAATTTGTAGTCAAATAGATAAGTGAAAAACTAAATGCAACTCTACAAATCATATAATTAGAAATAATACTTAGACTACTTCAATTGAAGTAACTGTGAATTTTGTATCTTTACCTTCAATCTCAAGAGTAAAATCGTCATCAACTTCTTTCCCAATCATCGCTTGGGCAAAAGGTGAATGATAGGTTACAATCGTAGGATAAAGGTCCAACTCAAATTCGATGGGACCTAGCAGATAATACTCTTCAGCTTCATCTTTTCCTTCTTCGAGGACTTTTACCTTATTGCCAAACCCTACTTCATCAGTGTCAATTTCACCCTTCTCAATAAATCTGAAGGGAGCATGGGACTGCATTAGTTGTTTCTTATATACAATTAAACTCTGCTCTTCTCTAGCAGCATGGTATTCCGCATTTTCCTTAAGATCTCCATGTCCAGCTGCATCTCTAATCTTTAATGAAGTTTCTCTCTTTTTTTTATCAATAGCTTTCATTTCTTTTTCTAATGCACGGTATGTATCACGCAAAATCAAAGTTGCCATATTAAAAATCCTATTTTTTGCGGAGGGGGAGGGATTCGAACCCCCGATGCCCCAAAGGACATGCTGGTTTTCAAGACCAGTGCAATCAGCCAGGCTCTGCCACCCCTCCGATAGTTAATATCATATATTTTCTACGATCAAATTTA
>JAYZKF010000068.1:0-4591 GCA_036163755.1 Fidelibacterota bacterium | reverse complement strand
TGAGAATCCCACTACCGAGGATGTTGGGCGTTGCGTTGAGGTTGCGCGCGAGGAAAGCATTGATATCCTGATTGGACTGGGTGGCGGGTCGAGTATGGACACGGCAAAGGGATGTAATTTTATCCTTACCAATGGTGGTGAAATGAAAGATTACTGGGGGAGCGGCAAGGCGACTAAGTCAATGCTTCCACTGATTGCAATCCCCACTACTGCCGGGACGGGCAGCGAGTGTCAGAGTTTTGCGCTCATCGCGGATGCAAAGACTCACATGAAAATGGCCTGCGGTGACAGGAAGGCTGCGGCAAGAGTAGCCATACTTGACCCGGAATTAACCTTGACCCAGCCTGCTAGTGTGACGGCACATACCGGGATAGATGCGCTTACCCACGCCATTGAAAGCGCGGTGACAAAATCCCGATCAGAAGTCAGCATGCCTTACTCAAGGCTTTCCTTTTCCCTGTTAAACGATGGGTTTGAGGCGGTCATCAAAAACCCCGAATGCTTGCAATCCCGTGCAAAGGTTCTCCTGGGTGCCGCCTACGCCGGGGTTGCAATAGAGAACAGCATGTTAGGGGCCGCGCATGCTGCGGCCAATCCTCTAACCGCACATTTTGGAGTTGTTCATGGGCAGGCGGTCGGCGTGATGATGCCCCATGTAGTCGAATTTAACAGTGCGGATGAGCAGATCCGGGAAATCTATAAAACGCTCTATCCTGGAAATCTTTCGGAGCGTGTGAATGATTTAATGGCAATGGTGGGGATGTCAGTAGGGATTTCAGGATATGGCATTAATGATGGATCGATCCGAAAATTGGCAGAGGAGGCTTGCTGTCAATGGACAGCGGGGTTTAATCCGAGAAAGGTCGAGAGTGAGGACTTTGTGCGCCTTTATGCCTCAGCAATGTAACGTTGAGCACTCGCTATTTCCCGCTTGTCAGAGCCTCCTAATGGACGTAATCTCACGACCCATCGCATTTAGGCTCGGTAGCTCAGTTGGTAGAGCAGAGGATTGAAAATCCTTGTGTCGGCGGTTCGATTCCGTCCCGAGCCACTAAAATAATTGAAAGAAAAAATCTCCAATGAAATTAAATAAAATAATTCCTATACTTTTTTTATCAGTTTTAATTGCTGATGAAGGGGATATAACAGATTTTACATTGCAGAATGGACTTAAAGTTATTGTAATGGAAAAACACGCCATCCCTGTAGTCTCTGTAAACCTATGGTATGACGTAGGAAGCCATGATGAATGGGATGGAATTCGAGGGACTGCTCACTTGTTTGAACATATGATGTTTCGAGGAACTCCATCAATGCCAGATGGTGATTTTGATCGTTTATTAAAAGAAGTAGGCGGTGATAATAATGCAAGCACAAGCGATGATCATACTATCTATTATGAAAGATTACCAGCGGCTAATTTAGAATTAGCCCTTAGAATGGAAGCTGATCGAATGCAAAACCTTATTTTGAATCAAGAAATTCTAGATACAGAAAGACAAGTTGTAAAAGAGGAAGAAAGAGAAAGAAGCGCAAATCCAATTCAAAAACTGATTTTTAAATATATACGTGGTTCTGTTCCTGAAGGTCACCCTTATGCAGAGACCCCGATTGGCATTATGGAACAACTAGATACTGTATCTGTCGCGACCTGCCAATCATTTTATGAAATGTATTACGCACCAAATAATGCAGTCCTCGTTGTTGTAGGTGATGTAACACCTCAAAAAGTAAAACAACTGACTGAAAATTATTTTGGTGCAATCCCAAGGTCAAAAAACTTACCTGATAATCCAGACCTTTCTGTACCAGCTCGCGATAAAAAGGTTACCCTATTAGAAAAATCTTCTTTTGATATTCCTGTTACATTTATGGGCTATCAAATCCCCCCAGCCAAGCATGAGGACATCCAAGCGTTAACCGTGCTAAATAGTATATTATCTGGAGGTGAAAGTTCAAGATTGCCTCAACGACTTGTCCGCAAAGATAAAATTGCACTTTTTTCAGCAGGTCAACCCTATACTAGACAAGGCCCAGGAATTTTTATTTATTTTGCAGTTTATTTTCCACACATAAAACCTGATAAGATTGCAAGTACAATTATAGATGAATTAGAAAAAATAAAGAAAAACGGAGTTACTCAGGATGAACTAAGCAAAGCTCAAAAACAATTACTAGCAAGCAAAATTTTTGAAAGATACTCTGCTTCCTCACTTGCAAATAGTTTAGGTAGTGCTCAACTGACCTATGGGGACTATAGAGAATATAATAAAGAAATTGAGCGGTTCTCAAAAGTGTCCAGTGACGATATAAAAAGAGTTGCAAACACCTATTTCATCGATAAAAATTTAATGGTGATGCATATCTCTCCTGAGAACCTTGGGTTTGGAAAAAAACTTATGATGCGCCTCGCATCATTGTTTATGTAAGGCTTTGAGATGAAAAAAATATTTTTTTATTACTTATTATTGAATTTCGTTTTTTCACAAAATAACATTATTCAATATCCTGATTTTGAAAGTAAAACTCTTCAAAATGGTTTGACAACATATGTTGCAAAGCATACAGAACAACCTGCTGTATTCTTTAAGCTATTAATACCTTTTGGTGAATTTGATTTGCCTAGCAATCAAAGAGGATTAGCATCCATGGCGGCAGATATGTTATCAAAAGGGACACAAAATTACAATGCTGATGAATTTTCTGAAGCCATTGAATCCACGGGTGGCTCATTATTTGCATCTGGCGGGGATGAGTATACTACTATATCAGGTAGGTTTTTAAAGGAGGATCTTTCAGTAGGACTAGAACTTCTATCTGAAATGCTTCTTAAGCCAACATTTCCAAAAGATGAATGGAAATTACTTAAAAGACAAGCATCAGAAGGTGTGAAGACTTGGCATGCAGATGCGATGACTGTTGCCCTAGCACATTTATATCGATTAGGTTTTGGTGATTCACCGATTGGGAATATTATGACCAAATCTTCTTTAAAAAATATTGATCTAGTGAGCATGAAAAATTTTCATAAACGGCTAGTACCTCAAAATTCAGTTTTTGTACTAATTGGTGATATAGATATATCAAAAGCAAATGAGTTAATAAATCAGACATTTAAAGATTGGGAAACAGGCGCTTCAAATTCAATTAGAGAAGATATCCAGTTTAAAGATATAAGTGGAATTAGATTTAGACTTATTGATAATCCAGAATTGGAACAAGCTACAATTGGTGTGGGATTAAAAGGGATTCCGGCCAATCATGAAGAACGTCATGCATTAAACCTAGTCAATTATATTTTTGGAGGGCATTTTTCATCCAGATTAAATAAAACTGTGCGTGCCGAAGGTGGTAAAACGTATGGTATTAGTAGTCAGTGGAAGGGTTTTCGTGATTTTGGAGTAGTTGGTGTAATGACATCAACACGTGTTGAAGAGGTAAGAAATACATATGACCTTATTTTTAATGAAATGCAAAAATTAGTTGATTCTGGTATTACAGAAGATGAATTAACCAGAGCAAAATCCTATATAACTGGTTCTTATCCACTTCGCTTTGAATCCCCAACAAGCTATGCGGATCAAGTGGCCTCCAGCAATTATTATGGTTTTACAATGGATGATAGGCAAAATGTTTTGATTAATAGAAATGCAGTAACGCTTAGCCAAGTGAACGAAATTGCCAAAAAATATTACTCACCAGAAAATTTTATTTTAGTCATCGTTGGAAATCAGGAAATTATAAAAGATAAAGTATCTGATATTGGTTCATTTGACGAGGCCTACTACAAAGATGATCCAAAATAAAGATGTAATTATCTTAAACAAAATTCTTGTTCTCATAATTTAATCTCGATTTCAAGCAAGATTTATGTAGGTGCAATTATTAAAATACTAATTTCATTTTTTTTTATCAGTTCTTTATTTAGTCAACGTGTCGTGGGTTACTATCCTCAATGGATGCAATCAGACTTTCCTGTAAGTAAAATTGATCTTGATGTAGTCACTCATGTAATTCATTCTTTTGGATGGCCAGATAAGGAAGGAAATATTCTTTCTTATTCAAATATGTTTAATTCTGGAAACAGTGAAATAATTCATGCAAAAAATCGCAAGTTTTTATTAGCGTTGGGGGGTGGGGGCAATGGTGAAGGATTTCCTGTTGTTGTAGCTTCAGCTGATCTACGTAAAAAATTTATTAATAATTTAATTAAAATCTGCGAAGATTATGGATATGATGGTGTAGATATTGATTGGGAACAACCTAAGTCTGCAACTGAAAGGTCAAACTTAAATCTTTTAATTTCAGAAATGGATTCAATATTTTATGCCTACAATCCAAATTTGTTAATCACGATGGCTGTGCCGATATCAAACTGGTCTGGACAATGGTATGATTTTTACACTTTAAAACAACATATCGATTTTTTTAATGCTATGACATATGATATACATGGTGCGTGGTCTAATCATGCGGGTCATAATTCTCCTCTATACCAATCTCCTTCAAATGATCCCGATGGTTCCTGCGAAACAGGTATCAATTATTTAGTTCAATTTAGAGGTATTCCTGCAGAAAAAATAAATATGGG
>JAYZKF010000067.1:0-5330 GCA_036163755.1 Fidelibacterota bacterium | reverse complement strand
TCTGTATTAAGTGTATCAATAGGACCAAATCCTCCCGTGCCAAATCCAATAAATGCATTTAGGTTATAATCACCTACGTTTTGCTGACTACTAACAATTCCAAAAAATGAAAAATCTTTAGGGTCTAGTTGTAAACCACCTGCTGTTTTATTCTGGAAAACTATATCTTGTAACCCAACTGAAAAAGATATGTTATCTCTAACGAAAACACGCCGTTGCATATGAAACCCAAACTCTACAGGAGCTCTATATGTTGAAACTTCTAAATTTGCTAGGCTTGTCGTATCACCACCTGTTGCTGTAGAAACACCAAAGGTCCATCCATTTAATTCCATTGTACCATATGCGCCCTTTGCAGTATTAAATGGAGATAAATTATGGATTTCAGTTGCAAATCCTGCTGTGAATAAATATGGAGACTGGCCAAGTGCCGTATATGGAATTTTCATCATTGGACCTGGGCGAAGATATGCAATACGAGTTGATCCAAACAACAAAGACAACAGAATCAGAAGGCTTACCAATGGCCTTATAAAGCGTTTTATCATTATTTGGCACCCGCAGATTTTTTTAATTCCATTTGTGCTAAGCGAATATATTCACTATCTGGATGACCATTGACCACATTTTCAAATGCTGCAATAGCTAATTGTTCTTCCCCTCGTTTTCTATGTAAAAGACCTTTTTTAACTAAGGCATCATCCATTCGTAAATTGCCACTTATCGCTATTTTATTAAGCAGCATAAGTGCGTTTTCATAATCTGCAGAGTGTTGATAAGCATCTGCCATCCAATAAAGTATATTTTCAGCCGTTTGTTTTGGTGCAAGCTCAATATTAACTGATGTAAAATAATTTAATGCCATCTTATAATCTTCTCTTTGATAAGCAAAAACGCCAGACATGTAGTTAGCTTTGTCAAATTTAGGTGGTGCTGGCTTGTAGTTTTTTATTGAAACAAAATCTTTACTGACTTGAATATCTTGTGGTTCCGTCACTTGTTGAGTGGACGTGTTCATTGCACTAATAGTGTGCTTTAGTGCTTCATTCTCCTGCTTTAGAGAGCTTAATTCTTTATCAAAGTTTGACTCAGCTACCTGTTGGACAGACGTATTAAGTGTAGCCATAGCACTCTTCAGCTCTTGATTTTCTTTCTTTAGAGAGCTTAATTCTACCTGAAAAGATGACTCGAGCTCAGATATACGTTCGTTAATTCTGTTTAGAGTAGACATCAATTCTTTGCTAGATGCCATATAAACGGAACCGCTTTCAACTTTTTTTATTTTAAACGATCTTTCTTTAGAAGTTTTTGCAATAGATCTTGAATATGTCTCGTTTCCTTGTTCTGGCTCGATTACAATACCAAGATCAAGAAAAAATATTTCTGACATAGGAACTTCTTGAGCATTTGATGAAACAACAAATACACAAACCATCAAATATTTATAGATAGATTTGCAAAGCACTATTCGTACTCCTCCCAATCTATAACATATGAATAGCCAATAAAGGATCCAAAATCATGTGGAACATATAATTCAAAAGCACCAGTAGCGCCTGGCAATAATGTTGAATCTGTTGTAATTCCAGAATCAAACGTATGATATCCACCTTTGATGAATGTAGTAAGTGTTTTTGTTTCTCCGCTCCAATTTTTTCTAAATACAAAGTCAACTTTTACAAAATCTGACCTTCTGCCACCTATATTTTTTATTTCTCCATTAAATATAATATTCCCCTGAGCATCTTTCTTTTCAGTTATGTTGCCCATTAGCACACAATTAGCAGAATATTTTATTGACCCATCACGTTCAGCTGATGTGTACTGCGGCTCAGCTAGCTTAGGCATTGGCGGGGGTGTATAACTGTCACGAACTTGTTCAGGGACATATTCAGCTTGTTCTTCCGTAACAATATTATCAATAATTCTAACGACATCTGTTCGATTGATAATTAAATAACCAACTAGTGTTTCAACCTTAAGTGACTCTTCATCTTGATAAACAACTTTCCCAAAAACCGTAGATCCATTTTTCATAATAATTTCTTTTGAATAGATAGCTAATGGATTGACCCACATTTTACTTAGGGCTTTTAGGTTTTCAAGTTCTTCATTAAGATATTTCAGCTCAGCTGTCATTTTCTTTATTTCGAAACTTAGTTCATTTAAAATATAATCTTTTCCTGGGTCTGGAGCGAATTCAACACTTTCTTCAGTTGGGGGTGCAGTAGGTGTTGTGCTATCAGTAGCTTGTTGATCAGAAGTATTATCTGTAGCTGGAACTTCATTAATTGATAGAGTTAAATCACCTAATTTTACATCACCATCGGAAACTTCAACATCTGCATTAAGCTTACCTAGGTCTCCTCCATCAATATCAATTTTGTATTTTCCAGGGGCAACTTTTTTAAATTCAAAGTCACCGCCTTTACGACCTAGTCTTTTTTTACTAGTTTGTGTTCGTTGGACCTCTGTTCCATCTTCGGCTAAAAGGAGGACCGTTGTTTCAACAACTCTATCTCCATTGCCATCTAGAACAGTCCCAGTGACTTCTTGTGGTTTTTGTCCTACTAAAACTGTTGCAAAAAGGACGAAAATCACCCTAATGAATGATTTATTCAATATAATCTGTTTTGCCATTTTATCTTTACCTCGGATTGTGTGGCACCTAATGAATATAGTCATTAGATGGCAAAAGTTTAACTATGCTCTACCGATGAATCAAGCAAAAATAATGAAATATTATAATTGTTTTATTATTTCCAAAATTCCTCATAGGTGCTTTTTCTTTTAATTAGAGCTTTACGTTTCTCTATTACTTGTGTTCGAAGTTTATCAGATAAATATAATTCGAGTGACTTATCATAAGCTTCCAATGCAAGCTCAAAATCCATTGCATCTTTTTTTTCATAAGATTTTCCAATCCAATAGTGAGGCTCGCCAAGTGTATCAATCATTGCAGAAGCTTTTGAAAATGATTGTATAGCTTCCCACTGACCATTTTTGAATTCTTTTTCATGATGTTTTTTCCCCTCATCCATAAAAATATAATATTTTGCAATTTGATTGTTTGGATCAAGCTTAAGCACTTCAAAATAATGCGATAGATCGCCATTATTATGTGCAATTGTTAATCTGGCTTTAATGATTGAGTTAATAAGTTCAGAATTTTGGGGGAATGCTTTTAATAGTGAATCAGATTTCGAAAGAAGGAATTCTGCTGGGATTTCATCAAACCGATTTTTGGGAGGGGTACAGCTTGGAATTACAATCGCAAAAATCAATAAAAAGTAAATAAGTCTTTTCATGTATTATTGTCAGATTAGCCTTCATACCAAAAAATGTCGCGGTTATCTCTGAATGAATTATATAAATTTTCTAAGGAGTCAACTATATAATATCGATTCTGAAGTGAAGAATAATCAAAACATGTCATAACTATTTCTTCAATATCATAAGGTAAAAATTCAGATTTTTTTGATTCATTTTTTGCGCATTTGACGATATTCAGGGTTTCATCATAAGATGATACTATACCAGCCCCATAGATTTCATACTCAATATCATTTGGCTGTCGCCGAAACTTATCTGTGTCTCCATCATTTTTAAGCAAGCCAAATTCATAAGTCCACCAAGCAAAATTTTGGAGTCGTTTTAAATTATGGTATACTAAATCTTTGCCTAAACCCCGTTCATCTTTTAGTATTTCATACCCAAGAATCCCGACATCGTGCATGAAATCGGCATAGTCTTTATTCATTAAAAATGGTATATGACCTTGGATATCATGAAAAATATCTGGCTCCGGAACATATCCAGCTTCATTTTCAATTTTAACACCACTATATTTTTCATCAAACCTTGGTGATTGTCTGATAATATCAGTAACAGGGAATTTCCGATTCGCATTAAGATAAAAATATAAGGTTTCATCTAAAAATCCAGCAACAGGGGCCAATTCCCATTCAGTTGAATTATTAACTAATGGAGATATAGAATCAAATTCTGGGAAACGATCTTTGGGGATAGGCAATGTGCGCATTCCAAGTAAATATTCTTTACACACATATTGATCAATCAATGATTCTACACTAATAAATAGCTTTTCCCAGATACCATTTTCCAAATTTGTTACATTATTATATTCTTGTGGTTTTTTGTATTCGTCTTTTGAACTAAATATTTTTACCCCGCCCATAGAGTTTGAGATCATATTTTTGAATAAATGATCATATTTATTTGTTTGTTCTGCCATAGAATTGTATTGAATTTAATTTAAACTATTTTTTTCTCAAAGATTACCACAACCAAATATATGTAACCGCTCCATTCCCACGACCAAGATCTGGGTCTGCGGGGGATCTGCTATCTGCTCTCATGGCAGCCGCGAGAGGATTAAATAAATCATAGTCTTCACCATATACTACTCCCTGGAAACGCCCATCATAACCTTTGCACCAGTCTCTGACTCCTTTTTGTAGTGCCCCAGACCCATGACCATGAATTATTTTTATTGAACGAATTTTACCCTGAAAAATACATTCACTAACTTTCGCTTCAAGCTCAGATAAAGCTTCATCTATTGTAAAGCCTTTATGTCCAATATCAATGATTTTAAATGGTTTTGACATAATAAAATTTAATCCTTCTTAATTTATACCTATACATTAATTGGAAGAATAATGGAATATGTAACACTAGGTAGAACTAAAGAAACAGTCTCAAGAATTAGCCTTGGTACTTGGTCCTATGGTGGCCCGAATACTTTAAGTGGGAATAATCCCGTTGGCTGGTCAGGACAAGATGACAAAGACAGCACAGAAGCACTAATGAAAGCTTATGAATTAGGAATAAATCATTGGGATACCGCTGATGTATATGGCGATGGACATTCTGAAAAGATTATCGGAAATATTTGGGGGGATGTACCCAGAAATGAAATATTTTTAGCAACAAAAGTTGGTTGGGATATGGGACCATATGATTATTGGTATCACCCAAAGCATATGCAAACAAATATGGAAAGATCATTAAAAAATTTAAATACCGATCATGTTGATTTAATGTATTTGCATCACTGCAATTTTGGTAAAAACAATGAATATTTTGATAGTGCCCTTGAAGTTGTAAATCGATTTAAGGAAAAAGGGAAAACACGATTTATTGGTCTTTCTGATTGGTCATTGAAAAAAATAATGGATTGTGTAGAGGCTTGTGACCCAGATGTGATTCAACCTTATAGAAATGTTATGGATGATACCTATAGTGAGACGGGTCTTAAAGATTTTATTGATTCGAATGATTTGGGTGTTTGTTTCTTTTCTCCAATC
>JAYZKF010000066.1:0-9764 GCA_036163755.1 Fidelibacterota bacterium | reverse complement strand
TTTCTGGAGCACAAATTGCCCCTGCGGCATTTCCACAATCCATTGCAACCTTAAGATTTCCTTTTATATCAATTTTAGAAACGATCATACGTTTATAATCAGCTAAAATGTTATATGATGCTTCAGTGCCTTCCCCTGTTTCATAATCTTCTGATTGGATTATTGAGTATAAGCTCTGAATGTCATCACCAAAGACTGCCTTCTTATTCCTAGACATTTTGAATCCATTAAATTCAGGTGGATTATGGCTCCCTGTAATTTGTACAGCACCTGAAACTCCAAGTTTAAACATCGAATAATAATTTGCAGGCGTAGGTAATATGCCAATGTTAATTACATCAACACCTGTAGAAAGAACTCCTGTTCTGAATTGTTCAATTAAATCTGGAGTTGTTAATCTTATGTCACCACTTAACGCAATTTCTTGTCCCCCTCCACGTTTAATAAACGTACCAAAAGCTTTTCCCAAACTTTCTACAACGTCAGGAGGAAAATCATCTTCGACTTTCCCTCTGACATCATACTCTCGAAAAATATATTGATTAATGTTCATGTTTATTGCAATGATCCTTAATAATTAGTTATCTATATCTGGTTTTTTCCTATTTTCTTTTTTCTGAGAATGAATTTTTTTTGAAGTTATTCTCTTTTCATTTGAAGATCGGGTTGGCTTAGTAGCAAATCGCTTTTTTGGTTTATGTGCTAATTTAATTAGCTTCTCTTTTAATCTTTCAAGTGCAATTTCTTTATTTCGATGTTGGCTCCGTTCATCTTGACAAGTAACTACAATACCTGTTGGTAAATGAGTTAATCTTATAGCACTTTCAGTTTTATTCACATGCTGTCCACCCTTACCACTAGAACGAAAAGTATCAATCCTACAATCTTTAAGAATTTTATCATTCGTCATTAATAACTCGTCTCAAAAAGCCATTCTCTTTATCAAGCATATTTAACGCATCTTCTTTTGAGCATGATTTTTTTATCATTACAACTGCTACTTTAACAGAATTATCTGATTCTGATAATTTTTCTTTGGCCAAATCATGAGTTGCGCCCGTTAAATCTTGTATAATCCGAAGTCCCCTATCTATCAATTTATCATTAACGGTCATCAAATCAACCATCAAGTTCCCATATACTTTCCCTAAACGAACCATCGTTGCTGTTGAAATCATATTCAATACCATTTTAGTAGCTGTTCCTGCCTTCATTCGCGTTGATCCAGTTATGACCTCTGGACCAGTATCAATTTTTATCTCTATATCTGTATTTGCAACGAGATGTGGAGATTGATTGCAAATCAAATATACGGTTTTAGCGCCAACTGATGCAGCGTAGTTAATCGCAGACTGCACATATTGCGCCGCACCACTTGTGCTGATTCCAATTAGGACATCTCCTGATTGCAAAGAAGTTTCCTTAAGATTTTTTACGGCCATTTCAGGCTTATCTTCAGCTCCCTCAATTGAATTTCTTAGAGCTTTGTCTCCCCCAGCAATAATTCCATTAAACCAATCTGGAGGTACTGAATATGTTGGTGGCATCTCTGAAGCATCTAACACACCCAAACGTCCCGATGTTCCCGCTCCTATATAATAGACTTTATTACCCGACTGAATTGCAGCTGTAGTTAATTCAGTGGCACTTATGATATCATCAATAGCGTCTGCGACTTTATTTGCGATTGTTCTATCTTCTTCATTTATTATGTGAAGAATTTCGCTAATTGATTTATTGTCAATATTTACAGATTTCTGGTTTTGCTGTTCTGTAGAAAGATTCTTCCTGTCAACTGATTGCATATCAAAAATTACAAAGAATAATGGGTTAATAAGTTATTTTAGCAAAAGCATTTTATTTGTTTTAGTAAAGTCGTTCGTTCGAATATGATAAAAATATATTCCCGAAGGTATTTTGCGACCATTACGATCGACTGCATTCCATGTAATGGCGTGCCGTCCCGCAATCATTTCCTCATTCAATAATGTTGTAATCTTGGTTCCAAGCAAATTGTAAATTTCAATTTTAACGAAGGTTTGTTTTGGAATATCATATTCAATTCGAGTGATGGGATTAAATGGATTTGGATAATTTTGATGCAAAGCATATTCTGATGGAATGACATTATTTTTATTGATAGATAATGCTGCATATTTACCTTCAACTCTTAGTGTACGAATTTCTGAATTAATTGTTGTATCTATTCCATCTGAAACATCTACCGACCAGGTTATAACTCCATTGGTACCTAAAACAGAATCAAGTTCACCCAAAATATCATTATATCCAATATAGATTAGATCATTAAATAAAGTTGTATCAAAATCTATAGTCACTTTTTTGTCCTCAACAGTAAATATTTCAAATTCAGCATTGAAAATGTAATAGAGTTTATCCTTATCTGGATCCGTAGAATTATGCCATGAAAAAATTACGTTTGAACTATCTACATTATTGTTTGTTATAATTATTTGCTCATCATTTTCAGGGGTTTTAAGCGGAAAATCTGAGGGTTTATCATTAACTGAAAAAACTGTTAATAAAACTGTAGCCGTATCACTAATTGTTGATCCATCGCTAACGATATATTTTAAACTATCATATCCAAAATAATTTTCATCTGGTAAATAAGTAAGATTCGGGAGTACCCCATTAAGCAAACCATTTTGTACATCTTGAGTAATCTTATAGGCTAATGTATCCGGATCTTTATCAGTTCCCTTTAGGATTATAGATATACTTTCATCTTCATTTGTCGAATCATTAAAACTCGTAGCAAATGGTTTTGAATTGACAATTTTAACATCAATCATTCTTACTGACGGCATACTCGTACTATCTCCATCACTAACTGTAATTGATATAGACCTTTTTCCTTGATTAAGTTTATATCCTGATAGGTTTTTATACTTTATTTTTGATAAAAACTCAGAATATTTATGAATAGAATCTGAAATTGAATATTTGAACGAACTTTTAGACCCATTTATTGATAATGTATAATTAGTTTCTTTTCCATTGTCATAGACCAAAGTATCTTCACCTGAAATAAAAGGATCTATCGATATTGTAGTATATTCAATAACCTTATCATCTACATCAGAAATAATTAAAGTCTTTTTGGTGTTAGATTTTTGAACCTCTTTTGGGAATAAATACACTCCTAAATTGTTTTGATCAAAAAGTAATGTATCATATGTCGCTAATTCTAGTATAGGTGTATCATTAATTGGATTAACTATGATAGAGATGATTGCTGAATCACTATCAGCTACCTCATCTTTAACCACAAATTTGAAAGAGTCTTGCCCAAAAAAGTTGGAAATAGGTTTATAAACAAGATTTGGAGCCTTCCCTGTTAATGCACCAAAATTTGCTGAAGAATATCCATAGGACAAGGTACTACTTTCATTGTCATTGCCGGACAATGTGATATTGACTTCACCATCTTCATCTAATTTAACTGTTTGGTTGATAGCTGTTGGGGGGACATTTGTTACAGTAGTAAATGTTATGCTGGTTAATCCTGACAATGTGTTGTCACCATTATCTTCTACTCCACTAATTGATAAGAAAACTTTCTGAGAAAAAGTAAAATCAACAGTTGGATCAATTTTTAAAACGGTATTACTTGAATCTATCGTAGCAACAAATTGAATTGCGGTTCCATTTATATCGCTATCTTTAAGAACAATCAAAGAATCAACATTACTATCATTAATTTCAGAGTTATCCACTTTACGTATTGACTCACTAAATATTAGTGTAATATTGCTGTTTAAAGAAATGTCTGTAGAATTATTTGTTGGAGAAAACGTTACAGTTGGAGCAACTAGATCTCTAAAATTTATGCTATTGTTACTCTGAGTCGCGGCTGCAGGATTTCCGGCTGAATCAAAAATAGAATTTGAATCTTTAGGAGCAATTGAAAGTGTTTCTAAACCATTTGCTGTGCCTGATAAATTTATGAATATCCTTATTGTAGACTCTCCACCTACCAAACTTGATGCGTTTGGTTCGGTAGAACTATCATTTTTTTTCAAACTTATTATTGAAGCGCTGGTTAAAGTTCCATCATTCTTTGTAAAGACTAAAGAAAAGTCGGATGCTTCTAATGCTCCACTTCCATTAAAATTACTAAAAACACCAACACTAAACTTTACATCCACATAACTATTATCATCAGCAAAAACTACACTCCCAATCACAGGTTTTGTTTGGTCATTTAAGTTTTTCGTATTATTACTTTGAGTAGTCGAAGCTTCATTGCCAGCACCATCATAAATACCATTATCTACGGGAACAACTTTCAAAACTTCGCTTCCATTGGGGGTTCCAGATAAAGAAACACCTAAAGTATATACATTGCCGCTTTTAGTAATACTACTAGGTGTGCTACTCGATAACGTTGCAACTCCACCACTAATACTTAAAGCAAAGTCAGATACTTCAAGATCACCAGAGCCACTGTTTAATTTATAAACCGCTTCGCTCATGGACACTGCCAATGTACTATTATCCGATGCTAAGGATACGGAGGTAATCGTAGGCACAAGCTTGTCATTTAAGTTTTTCGTATTATTACTTTGAGTAGTTGACGCTTCATTACCAACCGCATCATAAATACCATTATCTACGGGAACAACTTTCAACACTTCGCTGCCATTAGGGGTCCCAGATAAACTAAAGGCTAAGGTGTATACATTGCCGCTTTGAGTAATACTACTAGGTGTGCTACTCGATAACGTTGCAACCCCACCACTAATGCTTAAAACAAAATCTTCTTTCTCTAAATTGCCTGGAGATTCGATTGCATTATAGACTGCTTCAGAAAATCCTACTGATATTTGAGAATTATCTGAATTTATTGATACAGAAGTTATTGTTGGATAAGCTTCATCAAGCTCAACCCAACTACTGCCGAACGTTGCATTTACATCCCAACCATGACCCGCTGTCCAATTAACATTCCCACTCTCAAATGCACCCATATCTGGAGCACTACCTTGATATCCATCTGTAATTCCAGAAATCACAGCACCTGCATCAATTATTGCTGATCCAGATTTTGGTGAAAAATCTTTTTGGGATGTATCTGTTAATACACTAGTAATTGAAGCACTTTCTTTATATCCATTCCAATTATTGCTATAAGTTCCAAAATCAATTTCAACATCATTCGAACGATGATTTGCAATTTTTCCAGCGACATTGTTTTTAAGAATTGTACTTGAATGATCTGAATCTCCTACCTTTAAGATAATGATATCATTTCTACTGCCAGAGTTAATTACAGTATTATTATATATCTTATGATTATTTCCTTTAGCCATAATTCCACCAGCAAGACAATTCCAGGCAACATTATGATGCATCAATCCATTCACACCATCTGCAGTTCCACTATGATCAAACCTAGCTCCATATTTTTCAGTATCATGGAGCCAGTTATATCTACAAATCGCTCCATCCTGTTCTGTTTCAGTAATTTGAACCATAGACCCATCACTTTGTAAATGACCGGTGTCATAAAGATTATTATATTCAACTAAGGGTGCTATTCCAGCACTTACAGTCGCTGAAGCGCCCGTCCTATGAACTGTATTATGGCTAAAGACATTGTTACTTCCGTTCATCCTAATTGTAATCATAAGACCGCTATTATCTGCTACGGAATAATCAATATTGTTAAAGTAAGTACTATCAATTCTATTATCGCCACCCCACATTTCCACTGCAGTTCCATCGGTATTACGAAAAGCAGATTTCCTAATGATACTATTTGAACTATTTGATGTAAAAAGAGTCATTTCTGGCAAAGTATCAACGACTCTGAGCATACGTTTTGAACAACTTGGATACATAAAGTTTGCCCCATAGATCAAACAATTGTCTCCATTGTAAAAATAAACAGTTGTAGCAAAAAATTCTAAATTTTTGATATGGATATATTCAGAGGCGGTTATTTTAAATGCATAAGACTGCACCTTACCTCGAATATTTAAATTTTTGGGGTGAACATTATTTTCTGCCCAAAAATATAAAGTACTATCTGTAATATCAAAATACCACTCGCCAGCAGAATCCAAGAACTCTAAACGCCCTTCCAAATAATAATAATGATGTTTTGTTTTCCAGCTTGGCGTGTTGGAATAATTAAATGTATTCCCTGAATGAGAAGTGACTTTCCGAGACCAAGTCTTAAAAGAACCAACATTTAAAATCGCAATTGCTTCTTTTCCTGATTCATCAAGATCAAATCCCTTTGCATTTAAATCAATAGCCGTTCCATCTTTGTTTGTATACGGGTCATCAATAATTGTACCATTTGAATATGCATTATTATCCTTGTCTAACGTTCCTTTCGCCCAATAATTATCATTATCCCATATAGAATCATCGCTGAATTTTGCATTTGGCCATCGTGCCATTACTTGCTCTTTACGATCTACGAATAGCTGCCACGGGCGAAAATTTAGTTTTTGCTTATAAATATTACCTGAATGGACTGACCAACTGGTATCAACCGCAACAGTGCCATCCATGATTACCCGTTCGTTATTATAATTGGTAAAAACGATCGGTGAACCGGAAGCGCCATCTGTATTATTCATAGTAACTATCTCGTGGTAAGATCCTTCGCGAATATAACAAATATCACCGGCGGACATGACGCTGGCTGCTTTGGCAATAGTTTTAAATGGTGCTGATAAAGATTTACCATCATTATTATTGTTTCCATAAGAAACCGCCACATAATAGGTTTCAGCATTTAATATCTTAGGAGGAACAAAGATAATTATGATTGCAAATATTTTATATAGTATGGATCGATATGTCATAATAAAAAACCCCTAGAAAAGGGGTTTAAAATATAATTCAGTTTTTGCGACTAGCCTAAAACTCTTAGTCGTCTTTTAGATCTTGAATCAATCGAAGAGAATACCAACGATCAATTAGCTCATTCATATCTCTCAAATATTCCTTATAGATTCTTTTGACAATATTCTTTTTCCTATTGACCTTTGGATCCCCATTTAATTCTATCTTATTAATATCTTCAAGAGCCATTTCTGCATTTTCTTTTTCTTTTAATATCCAAGAAACTGGCTCAAATAAACTCGTTGTAATATAATTTGTTCTCGATCCTCTTCGAATTTGGATTGGAATTTCATCCTTTTTCATATCCTTAACTTTTCGTTTAATATATCGTTCTGACTTGCCAGTTTTTCGAGCAAGCTGTTTGATAGTTAAAGAACTTGGAAAGCTTTCCAAGACCTCAGCTAAGATCTGCGAAGAGCAGGGATCGACACCTCTTTTTTCAAGAGTTGCAGCGTATTTTTCTAACATAGATTTACCTCGGGCACTAGTAAAAGTGACTATATTTTAAAAAATCTGACGGTCCAATCTATTTATTTTTTCAAAATAATGCGAGCACTTATCTCAAGTTTTATAGATTTTTTCTATAGTTTTGGTGTTTTTGATCATTTGATGCAAATCACATGATAGATTTGCAAATAAAACTATATTCTTTCGAAGAATTGGCTCAGAATACATTTTTTAGAGGATTTACAGTGTAATTCACCTTGAATTAAGTATCCTTAAAAAAATGCGAATTTGATGATCAAATTAACTAAATTCATCGACGGTAATTTGTATCAAATACTGAGTTTAATGTTATGCATGGAGCGAATAATATGAACTTTATCAAATACATACGATGGGCTATGCCAATGATTTTTGTTGGTATTGCTATCTCACAGCCGACGGTAGCTGTGTTGGATTTTGATGCAAACGGGATTCCAGAATATGAAGTGGAAACCTTGGTAGAGCGTCTAAGATCTGAATTGCCGAATACAGGAGCTGTTCGATTAGTTGATCGAAAAATGCTCGAAAATATTCTTAAAGAACAAGGCCTCCAACAATCTGGTTGTACAACTGACGAATGTGCAGCACAGATTGGAGAGCTACTTGGTGCTCAGTATATGATCAGTGGATCAATCGGAAAACTAGAAAATACGTTTACGGTTGATATGAAGATGGTATCGGTAAGCACTGGTGCTGCTGAACGAGCGAAAAATCTTAATTTTGAAGGTGGTGTAGGTGGCTTGCTAATTGAGATGCAAATTCTAGCTTGGGAAATTGTGGATGTGGAAGTTCCCAAATCCTTGATGTTGCAACGGGCAGGCTCGGAAGGCGAAGATCAAGTCACGGTTGCTGTAATGGACTTTGACCCAAGAGGAATTAGTTTATTAGAAGCTCAAACACTAACCGATCGGTTTTCAACTGAAATTTCCAATACAGGCAAAGCAATCCTCGTTGCACGGAGTACGGTTTTAGAGGTGATGGAAGATCAAGGTTATGACACCTCTGGTGGTTGTACATCTGAAGAATGTGCAGCTGAAGTTGGTGCCCTGCTTGGGGTAAAATATATGATCAATGGCGCGATTGGTAAGCTAGGTGAAACATTTACCATTGATGCCAAAATGTTTGAGGTAGCAACGGGTGCAGCGGCACGAACCAAAAATGCAACCTATACTGGAAACATTGATGGTCTGATCACAGAGATTGAAATCCTGGCCTGGGAAATGATGGGACTGAAAGCACCGAAATCCTTAACTGCAAAACGACAAGGAACGCTTGTAACACAAAGTGATAAACCTAAAACTAAATTAGGTGCAGCGTTACGATCAGCTATAGTACCCGGTTTAGGACAAGCTTGGACTACAGACTACGCAAGCATTCCAAATAAGTCCTGGTATTTTCTAGGTGGTGAAGCTGCTTTAGGCCTATTCGCTTTAATCACGTATAACAACTATTATTCTTCAAATAACGATGCGGTTAAATTCCATCAACAATATATTAATGCAACGGATGTACAAGAAATTCGTTCTTTTAAATCAACATCTGAAGGTCACTTAAGCGATGCTGAGTCTTCAGAACAAACGATGGAATATATTATTTATGCACTCGGAGCAGTCCATATCTACAATATTGTAGATGCCTTTTTGAATGGCCCTTCAGAAGGAGAAGACGAAACCGCTTCAGTTAAAAAACAAAAATTTGACCTGGTTTATAATCCAGAGCTTAACCAACCACAATTGAGGTTTACCATTGCGCTTGATTAAATTAATTACGCCTGGTTTGGTAATCCTTTCCATGGCATGTGAAGTGGCTCAGCTCACCTATAATAATCCTTTGGATGTGGAAGAAGGCGAAGTACCAGCACTGGTATTTAGCCCTACTACAATTGAAACATCTGTAGGCGGGTCAGCAGTTTTTGAAATTTTTGCAGTTCAAGTAGCCGGCGTGACCGGAATTCACACCCAAATTGCCTTTAATAGTACGCGGTTAGGTGTGACAAACGTTAGTCCTGGTGATTTCTTTGATGATGATAATCAGGCTCCGATGTTCTTCACGGTACCGGCGAACCCCAGTACCGCTGTTGATACATTGGACATCTATTACTTCTATTTAGGTGATGGACTGACAAAAGATGGCACAGGCAATGTAGCTACGGTTATCTTTAATACAAAGATGTCCGCGACATCCACGCTTGAATTCACGGCCGAATCAGAGTTTGTTGACCCTGATGATCTTGCAATACAGATCAATTCATTGGGTCAAGGTACGGTCACCGCGCAGTAGACTTTTTCGGAAGTAGACTCTAGTAAACTGATTATTGGCCTGAATCGTGATCCATTACGATAAAAACTTAATTTGTCAAAAATTCCTAAGGAATCTTACGGGATTCCTAGTGG
>JAYZKF010000065.1:0-3588 GCA_036163755.1 Fidelibacterota bacterium | reverse complement strand
ATGTTTTCCAATCCCAGGCCATAACCATAAGTCAGATGTATATACATCTGAAATCAATCCATGCCCAATTAATTTGAGTTCCTTGCCTACATTTCTATTAACAACCTTAATTGTTTTATTCACAATCAATCCATTTGAAGAAGCATAAATTGTATACATTCCTGCTGTTTCAGCTACAAAACGTCCATCGAGAGTTATCTGAGCTGATGCTGGAAAGCCAATCCCATAATCAGCTTTACCTTTATATGAATATTCTATTGGCGCATCTGCAATTATGTTTTTTCTTCTATCAAATGCATTCACAATAAAATGAAGGACATCTCCAGTCCTTATTTTGTCTTTACTGCTATTAATAGTTAATTCCTTAATTGGATTTTTTATAACATCTAAGTTTAATTGACTTTCCAATTCTTCAACCTTAGCAGTAAGAATTACTTTACCTGTTTTTTTTGTTTTAAGGTTACCAAAATCATCAAATTCAGCAATCTCTTCATCTGACGTGCTATATATTATATTAATATCTTTTCTAATAAGGTTTGCCTCATCAAAAACATCAGCATTCATTTTGATTGATGTTTTTTGATAGAGTGAGGTTTTAGGATTTGCAAAAACAACTTTTTTTAATTTTGGCTTAGGAACTTCAACTATTGCTGCACCATAAACCCTGTCCTCCCTTTTTACCGCAACACTACGCACCCTTAATTTCAGCATTCCGGACTTATGAGGTTTAACCATTACTTCCGCATATCCTGTTGAATCACTAATTCTAGGTGATGCTTCAAGTGATCGCCTAGGCTGACCATAAATCAAAAATGGACTTTGGGCTAACTCTCCATCTTTGTTTATCATTTTTACTTTAAGAATACCTGTTTCGCCAACATTTAAATAAATAGAATCCGGCTCAAAAATAAACTTAACTGTATCAGCACTTTCTTCTTGAATACCAAATAGATTGCAACTAATTACAATAGCTAAAAAAATATTTTTTATCATAACATGCCCAATAATTAAAGTTACCCCGTTATCAGAGAAATTACTGAAGTATATTTAATCATATTTAAAAAAAAATTAATTGTTGTTCTTTTGAAAAATTGATAGACAATATGTAAAATCTACCCTAAATAGATCAGATATATCTTAGGAGGACCTATGGGAAGTTTAGACCGAAGACAATTTCTGGGGGCTATCGCTAAGCCAGCGGCTGCGGCATCGATGATGATATCGAATCCAACATTAATGGCAAATGCATATTCAAAAATTAAAAAAGCAACTGGGGATCCAAAATCAGTGGCTAAAGATGAAGCCTATTGGAGAGAAATACAGCAAGGCTATACTGCCGATAGAGGTCTTATTAATTTAAATAACGGAGGTGTGAGTCCATCTCCAACTGTCGTTCAAGAGGCATTAAAGCGATATTTAGATTTTTCTAATACATCTCCTGCTTACTCAATGTGGCGAATTCTTGAACCTCAAAAAGAAACTGTCAGAAGAAGAATGGCTAGATTTTTTGGTTGCGATACAGAAGAAATCGCACTAACAAGGAATGCATCCGAAGGTCTTCAAATCTGTCAAAATGGATTTGATCTTAATGAAGGAGACGAGGTGCTCACAACAACTCAAGATTATGGTCGAATGATAAGTACTTTCAAACAAAGGGAGTGCCGTGATGGAATAGTAATGAAACAATTTAAAATTCCCATACCTGCAGAAAATGAGAATGAAATTGTAAGACTATTTGAGCAAAATATTACTCCAAAAACAAAACTGATTCTTATGTGCCATATGATCAATATAACAGGACAAATACTTCCTGTAAAAAAAGTTGTTCGCATGGCACGAAAATATGATATACCAGTTATTGTTGATGGAGCACACACTTTTGCCCACTTTGACTTTACTCTTGATGACCTAGATTGCGATTATTACGCAACAAGTTTGCATAAATGGCTTTCTGCACCTTTTGGGACAGGTATGCTTTATGTTCGCAAAAATAAAATCGCTGATCTATGGCCAATGCAAGCTCCAGGAGAATGTGGAAAAGGTGATATTAGAAAATTTGAAGAAATTGGAACACACCCATGTCCCAACAAAATAGCAATCGGAGATGCACTTACCTTTCACCAAGGCATAGGAAGTAAAAATAAAGAGGCGCGATTAATTTATTTAAGAGATCGTTGGGCTAAAAGATTAATAAAAAATGATCGTATTAGATTACATACAAGCTTAAAACCTGGATTGGGTTGCGCTATCGCAACAGTTCAAATCAAAGGTATTGATACATCAGATGTAGCAAAACATCTTTGGGATAAGTACCGGATTTTTGTTGTTGGAATAAAGCATCCTGAATTTGAAGGCTGTCGAGTTACACCTCATGTATATACAACAATCGAAGAAATCGATCGTTTTGCAGATGCAATGGAATCAATTATAAAAAATGGTGTAGGATAATGAAAAAACTTATTTTGATATTAGTTTACCTAAATCTATTAGGATGTGAAGTTGATTTTTCTACAAGAATAAACACAGAAAAAAATAAAAAAGTTATCGCTACTGATAAAGCGCCTAAAGCAATTGGTCCTTATTCACAGGCAATAGAAATAGACAACACATTGTATTTAGCAGGTCAGATCGGCCTAGATCCCGCTTCGGGTAAATTAGTGGATGGAGGAATTGAAAAGCAAACTGATCGAGTGATGAAAAATTTGCAGGCTGTATTAGATGCTGCTGGTTATTCTTTCGATAATGTTGTTCAAACACAAGTATTTGTAGCAGATCTAAATGATTATAAAGCAATGAATGATGTTTATGCTAAGTATTTTAGTGATGCTCCTCCCGCTAGAGCTGCAGTGCAGGCGGTTTTACCTAGAGGAGCATTAGTTGAAATAATGATGGTTGCTAAACGCTAATTATTATCACACTCATTCCCAGTTCCATAATTCACCATTAAACCGCTTTCAATTGCTTCCCATGATACTACAGAATCAATGAATGTAGCTGTTTCAAAACTATCTGATCTTCCACCTCCATATAATGTGTCATATGGACATAACCAACGAAACATGGGTAAAGTTATTTCACCTGTTGTTTGATTCCCATTTGCTGCAGTAAAAGTTATTTTTTGACGATATGTTTTAAAAACATTATCTGTTGGATTTATAATGTAACCTGAAAAACTAAGAGAATATGTGGCAGCCATTCCAAATCCTCCTCCTTCTTCCACAATTCTATATTTATCTATATCAAGTGTTGGAAGTGTATTATCAAATTCGGATTGTTTATTTTTATCTTCACATCCAATGAATAGTATAACAATTAATAATATTTTTTTCATATTCCTAGTTCCAATTAATAATCTTAATTAGAAAATACCTTTTTCTCTATTGCCTTTCAAAATAATAATCTAATGTAATTTCTTTTCTAATTTATTAGTTATTATGAGAAAAGCTGTAATATTATTATCGGGTGGACTTGATTCTTCTACCTGTCTAGCAATTGCTCAAAAGGATGGATATGAGCTCCATTCGTTATCATTCAGATATGGACAACGTCATGAATTTGAGATTGGAGCGGCAAAAAAAATTGCAAAAT
>JAYZKF010000064.1:0-3095 GCA_036163755.1 Fidelibacterota bacterium | reverse complement strand
GAGTCCTAGCAGTTATACGCTTGATTATTACAGTAAAAACAAGATCTGTTATTTTCGCAACAATAATCGAACCCAAAATAATTATTAAACTAAGAATTAAAGGGTTTTCAATTAAAACGTTATAGTTTTCTTTTATCCAATCCATATGAAAAAGAAATTAAGATAAAGTTTAACTAAGTATCTATGCCTGAGCTCTTATTAACTTTCAATAGGCTATGGCTATTTGTAAAGGCTTAAGTTTTTAAAGGAAGGATAATTAATATGAAATTATTTTATAATAAATACATTACCATTTTGATGACTGCTTCATTCCTAATTGCAGGAAATTCTGATGTATCATCAATGAAAAAAGAAGTTGTAAAAAAAGTTGAGCAACAAGCAAAACTCATTCAAGAAATGGTGGATATGATATATAGTTTTGGAGAATTAGGATTCCAAGAAGTTGAAACATCAAATTATTTAATTGGTATTCTAGAAGATAATGGTTTCAAAGTAACTAAAGGAATATCAGGGATTCCTACGGCATGGTTGGCAGAATGGGGCAAAGGAAAACCCGTTATTTCTTTAGGATCTGATATTGATGGAATACCAAAATCTTCTCAGATGCCTGGGGTAGCTTACCATAAGCCTATGATTGAAGGTGCACCTGGCCATGGTGAAGGTCATAACTCAGGTCAAGCTGTAATTGTTGCAGCTGCAATAGCAATGAAAGAGATCATGACAAAAGAAAAATTAAAGGGTACAATAGTGTTATGGCCTGGCGTTGCTGAAGAACTTGTTGCAACAAAAGCTTACTTTGTAAGAGATGGTTATTTTGATAATGTTGATGCATGTATTTTTACTCACGTCAGCAGTAATCTAGGTGTCACATATGGGCAAGCAAGTGGAAATGGCCTGTTATCAGTAGAGTATACATTTGAAGGTAAAACAGCTCATTCCGCTGGTTCTCCTTGGCGTGGAAAAAGCGCTTTGGATGCTGTTGAGTTAATGAATATTGGTTGGAATTTTCGCAGAGAACATCTTCGCCCTCCAAACAGAATTCATTATATAGTTACAGATGGTGGCGATCAGCCAAATGTTGTTCCTCGTAATGCCTCTGTATGGTATTATTTAAGAGAACTAGATTATGAACATATCATGCAACTTTTTGATTATTCCAATCAAATTGCTGAGGGTGCGGCTATGATGACTGATACTAAGTTGATATCAACAAGAATTTTAGGTTCAGCATGGCCAAGACATTTTAATGAACCTATTGCTAAAGCGATGTATGAGAATATTAAAGTAGTTGGATTGCCTGAGTGGGACAAAAAAGATCAAACCCTTGCAAAAGCAGTTCAAAAGGAAGCTGGGAATAAAGAGCAAAAAGGCCTGCCAACTAAACTTTCAGAGTTAAGAGGACCAGTCTCTATGTCAAATAATTGGGGAGGTGGGTCAGATGATATTGGTGATATAAGTTGGGCTGTACCAACTATTACGTTAAGATTCCCGTCAAATATTCCAGGTTTGCCAGGTCATAATTGGTTAAATGGAATTTCAATGGCAACACCTATTGCACATAAGGGTGCTGTGGCTGGTGCAAAAGCTTTAGCTATGACTTTAGTTGACCTTTATACAGATAAATCTTTAGTTAAGGATGCAAAAAAATACTTCAAGAATCAAACTAAAGAGACTAAATATAAACCCATGATTAGAAGTACTGATAAGCCTGCGATTGAATTAAATGAAAAAATCATGTCTACTTATAGAGATGAAATGAAAAAATATTACTATGATCCAGAAAAATACGATACATACCTGGATCAGCTCGGTGTAAAATATCCAACTGTAAAGAAATAATATTTATTAATCATTTAATATTGTAAAACCTATTGTTATAAATGTTTGATTATCCAATAATTCAAATCTCGCAACTGCTAATTGCTTTGTTTTTAGGTATTGCAATGATTCAATCTGGTTTTGATAAAATTATTGATTGGAAAGGCAATCAATCTTTTTTAATTGAACATTTCTCTAAAACATTTTTTTCACAATTTGTAACACCTCTTTTGTTGGTTGTTACAATTTTAGAAGTAATGGGTGGCATTATATGTTTTATAGGTATAGGTGAAGTTTTGATTAATAATAATAGTCAATTTATTAAAGTAGGACTATTTATTATCGCTTTAGATCTAATTGCACTATTTTTTGGGCAACGTTTTGCAAAAGACTATGTTGGAGCGTCTGTGTTAGTCAATTATTTTATATTAACAATTCTGGGCCTACTAACTTTTACAATATAAAATATTTCTACTTTAATAAGGTTGAACTAATAAGGCTACATGCGTTCGAATTGATTCTATTAGGTTTCCGACTCTTAGATTCTCATTTGGACTATGTTGGTTATTGTCGGGATTAACTGTAGGTACTGTTACTGCAGGAACATCCAAGGTATTTACAAAAGGGGATATAGGAACAGACCCTCCAGATGTTCGCTTAATTATTGGTTCTTTCCCGAAGCCATTTATTATTGCTGCTCTTAACCAATCAGCTATTTCTGAATTAACGGGTGTTCTAAATGCTGAGTAACCGATTCGATATTTGAACGTAATAATTTTATTGTGTTTAGATCTTTGTGTTTCAGTCGGATCACCATCAATTATATAATACCCTTCAGACTTAATATGATTTTTAATCAATTTAATCATACGTTTGGCATCGGTTTCTTTTACTATTCTAACATCAATTTCTGCGAGAGCAAAAGAGGGAATAATAGTCCTTACTTCCTTTTCTACCCATCCAGATTTCATTCCCCGGACATTTAAGGAGGGGTATTGGATTGATTCTTGATATGAATCTGCAACCTTATCTGGTTTTGAAAATCCAATTGATCTTTTAAGATTGGCTTCATTATCAGGTACTGCCGACATTATTGCACGTGCTTCTTTAGATATAGTTATTCCATCATAATATCCAGGAATTGTAACTACGCCATTGTCATCTTTCATCGAAGCAATTAATTGACTTAGCCTAATTGCAGGATTAGGTACATAATTGCCATAATGACCGCTATGTTGGGGGAATTTGGGCCCATGTACTCTTAATTGAATTGTTAT
>JAYZKF010000063.1:0-2810 GCA_036163755.1 Fidelibacterota bacterium | reverse complement strand
CAGTTACTTCAAGAACTTCTGGTTTCGCTATTGATTCAACAAGTCTAAGATGATCCATCATAACTGTAGCAGAAAAACTTATTGCATCTTCAGGAGTTACAGATCCATCTGTTTCTAATTCAATACTCAGTATTTCAATTGGGTCCTTAGCACCTGGAACAGGCTGAACATTATAGGATACTTTTTTTACTGGATTAAATATACTGTCTATTGCTAAAGTCCCTATTGGCGCATTTGGAAGCTCATTCTCTTCTGCTGGAACATAGCCTTTCCCAACACCTATTCTAAGTTCTATTTTAAGACTTCCCTTTGAATTAAGTTCAGTAATATAGTGTTTTTTATTTAAGACTTTAAATTGATCAGTAGCTTTTTGGATATCTCCAGCAGTAAAGACACTTTTACCTTTTAATGAAATATTGACATTATCAACGTCAGAATCAGATAATTTGAATCGCACACCCTTTAAATTTTGAATAATATCAGACATATCATCTTTTACACCAGGAATAGTAGAAAATTCATGAAGTACATTTTCTACTTTAACATTTGTGATTGCGGCTCCAGGTAGACTTGTTAATAATACTCTACGAAGAGCATTGCCTAATGTAACTCCGTAGCCTCTTTCAAGTGGCTGAATAACAAATTTTCCATATGTTTTTGTTAAAGATTTTTTTTCTGTTTTAACTTTTAACTTATAATCTTTTTTGCTCATTATTTTAATACCTTATCTTTACTTTGAATAGAGTTCTACTACTAATTGTTCATTTACAGTAAGTGCCATATCCTCACGATCAGGAAAGGATATAAATGTTCCAGTCATCTTTGCTTTATCTAATTCCAGCCATGGTAATCCAATATCTCCTTTTATTCTTTTCATAGATTCCATAATTATATCAATTTTTTTTGATTTATCTCTCACCTGCACAATATCTCCAGGATTTAAAGATGCAGATGGATAATTACATTTTCTATTATTTACTAAAAAATGTGCATGACTAACCATTTGACGAGCTTGAGCCCGTGTAGAAGCGAAACCTAAACGATAAACAACATTGTCAAGTCTTCTTTCTAATAATGAAAGAAGATTAGTTCCAGTTTCACCTTTCATTTTATCTGCTTTTTTAAAATAATTTCGAAATTGACGTTCTAAAACACCATACATCGCTTTTATTTTTTGTTTTTCTTTTAATTGAATTCCATAATTAGATAGTCTACGGCGTCTATTAGGGCCATGCTGTCCTGGTGTATATGGTTTTTTATTTAGTAAATTATCAAATTTAGGGTTTCCAAAAATATTTTCTCCAAATTTCCGAACTAATTTCCCTTTAGGTATATTTGTTTTTGCCATAAATATCTCTTAATTAAACTCGTCTTCTTTTAGGAGGCCTACATCCATTGTGTGGTAAGGGAGTTACATCACGAATTGACGTTACTTCCAGACCAGCTACCGCCAGCGCTCGAATAGCCGATTCACGACCAGCTCCGGGCCCTTTAACCTTCACATCAATGGTTCTTAGTCCCATTTGTACAGCTTCTTGACCTAGTTTTTCTGCAGCAATAGTGGCAGCATAAGCTGTATTTTTTCTTGAACCTTTAAATCCACTACTTCCAGCAGTAGACCAAGCTATTACATTCCCACGTTTATCAGTTATAGTAACATGAGTATTATTAAAAGTTGCTTTAATATGTGCTACTCCTGATGGATCAACGGATCTCTTTTTCTTCTTTTTCTCTCTGCTAGATTGTGCCAATTATACTCCTAAACTTTTCTTACCTAATCCAATAGTCCTTTTTTTACCTTTACGAGTTCTTGAATTAGTCTTAGTTCTTTGTCCATTAACAGGCAGGCCTCTACGGTGCCTTAATCCTTGATAACTTCCAATATCTTTTTTTCTTTTAATATTCATAGATACTTCAGTTCGTCTTTCACCTTCTACTCTAATATCTAAAGATGAAATTGCATCTCGAACTAACGCTATTTGATCATCGGTTAAATCTTTTACACGTGCATCTAAATCAATATTTGCTTCGGTACATATTTTAATGGCTGTTGTTAATCCAATTCCATGAATATAACATAATGAATATGGTATTTTCTTTTCACGGGGAATATCTATGCCTGCTATACGTGCCACAATAACTCCTATCCTTGTCTTTGCTTATGTTTTGGGTTTGAACATATTACCATAACAACACCATTACGACGAATTATTTTGCACTTTGCACAAATCTTTTTTACAGATGATCTTACTTTCATAATTGATTACTTATTTCTGTAGGTTATACGACCCCTTGTTAAATCATAGGGTGAAATCTCAAGTTTAACTACATCTCCAGGTAATATTTTAATAAAATGCATTCTCATTTTTCCACTAACATGCGCTAAAACCTCATGTACATTTTCTCCCATTTCTACTTCAACTCTAAACATAGCATTTGGTAGTGTCTCTTTTATAATGCCTTCGACTTGTATTGCTTGTTCTTTAGGCATTTACATTCTCTCTTTGGCTAAGGATTCTTGGACCATTTGATGTTATTGCTATAGTATGTTCAAAATGAGCTGAAACTTGACCATCTAATGTTCGAATAGTCCATCCGTCTGAATCAGTTTTAATTTCCTTACTACCTAAATTGATCATTGGTTCTATTGCAATACACATACCCTCTCGAAGCCTATAGCCTTGTTTAGGTTCACCGTAATTTGGGATTTGAGGTTCTTCATGCAATTCCGTTCCAATACCATGGCCTACAAGTTCCCTAACGACAGAATATCCATATTTTTCAACATATGATTGAATAGCGTAACCAAT
>JAYZKF010000062.1:0-2642 GCA_036163755.1 Fidelibacterota bacterium | reverse complement strand
TATATCTAGCTATGATTGAATCAGGATTAAATCCAAAGGCTCATTCAAAAGCAGCAGCAAATGGTATGTGGCAATTTATTTATTCGACTGGCAAAACATACGGCTTAAATCGTACATGGTATGTAGATGAGCGGAGAGATCCTGAAAAGGCAACTAGAGCTGCATGTGCTTATCTTACTGATCTATACAATGAATTTGATAATTGGTATTTAGCTCTAGCAGCTTATAATGCAGGTGAAGGAAGGATTAGGAGAGCAACAAAACTTCATCAAACATATGATTTCTGGCAACTTCATTCATTGCCCCGTGAAACAAGAAATTATATGCCTTATTTCTTGGCAGCTAGTATCATTGCAAAAAATCCTTTGAAGTACGGATTCAAAAGAAAAAAAACAAAAAAACCGATTTCATATGATCTAGTTTCGATTGAAAAAAGTGCAGATTTAACTGTACTTGCTCGTGCCGCAAATACATCTTTTAAAATGATTCAAACATTAAATCCTGAATTAAGACAATCTGCTACGCCAAGTGAATCTTACATGTTAAAGATACCAAAAGGTAATAAAAATTTATTTATTAAAAATTATAATGCTCTCCCAGAAAGTGAGCGTTTTGCCCCACAATTTGTATCTCATAAAGTCCGCAATGGCGAGAGTCTTTGGACGATTGCAAGAAAATATCGAATATCAATTCATGATCTTGTCGCGGTTAATAAGATTCGCAACAGAAGCATGATTCGTATTGGACAGAAGCTAACAATTCCAGTCCCAGGAATGAACATTGCATCAATTCCAAGAACACAGATGCAAGGTTATAATAAGATAACTTATAAAGTACGAAGAGGAGATACATTGGGGCATATAGCTGAGGATTATGGTACTCGTGCATCAAATATTAGAAAATGGAATAGCTTAAAATATGGTCAACCTATTTATCCAGGACAAAAATTGACATTATGGATGAAAAGAAGTTGAAACGACCATCATCTAATTTGAATTGGCTTTGGTGGTCTTTAGGCGCTTTTTTTGCATTAGTATTTACATTCCAATTAGGCGTTTGGTCGGCAGGAGATTCCAGTGATGGTTTGGGCAAGAAGGTAGGAATTATAAATATTGTAGGTACTATAGTTTCAGCTGAAACTACAGTTAAAGAATTGGAGACACTTAGAAAAAGAGGGGATGTTACTGCAATAGTAGTTCGAATCGATTCGCCTGGAGGTTTAGTTGCTCCAACTCAGGAAATTTATGAAAAAATAAAATCTGTAAGAATTGAAAAACCCGTAGTTGCAAGTATGGCAACGGTAGCTGCTTCTGGTGGTTACTATATTGCTTTGGGTGGTGATACAATCATTGCTAATCCAGGTACTATTGTAGGGAGCATTGGCGTAGTGATTAATTATCCAATTATGGCAGAACTATTTGAAAAAGTTGGCGTTGATTTTGAAACTGTAAAAAGCGGTGAATTAAAAGATGTAGGTTCATATTCACGAAAGGTTTCAGAAGCAGATCGTGTTCATTTAAATGAGATGGTTGATGATATGCATAATCAATTTGTAACTGCTATTACAGACAATAGAGCAATTAGTAAGGAGAAGGTAATCTCTTTAGCAGATGGAAGTGTATATACGGGATTAAAATCAAAAGAATTGGGCTTAATCGATTTAATTGGAACATTTGAAGATGCAATAAAAATAGCCGGAACGATGGGTCAAATATCAGGAAAACCCAAAACAATACAAGTTAATAAAAAACGTCCTCCCGTTCTGGATTGGTTATCCGGAAGTTTGGAGAAAAAGGTCAGTGATTGGTTTGATGAATTACCTGCCTATCGCTGGCGAATGGAGTAAAAACCATGACTAAACAAAATATAGTAAATATTGTATCTGAAGCTACTGGACTAACAAAGGTTGAGACGGAAGCAGTGATGAATGGTGTTATGTCCACTATTATTGAATCTTTAGGTAGGAATGAGCGTGTAGAGCTTAGAGGATTTGGCACATTTGGAGTGAAACATAGGATGCCTAAAAAAGCTCGTAACCCAGGGACTGGGGAAGCAATTTTTCTCCCGGAGCGCAATGTCCCTGTTTTTAAACCTGCGAAGTATATGCGTTCACATGTTAATAATAAACTTTCAAAATAATGAGGTAAAATGCCCTGCGGTAAAAAACGAAAAAAGCGTAAAATGAATACTCATAAGAGGAAAAAACGCTTACGTGCCAATCGACATAAAAAGAAAAAAGTATAGGTATTAAATTATCATGAAATGGGCCTTGAAAATATGGTTTATAATAACGCCCTTTGTCTTTCCCACTCTTCTTGAGGCATGGGGTTATGACGGTCATCGTCGAATAAATTATTTAGCTTCTATGCAGTTAAAAGGTCCATTTGGCCAATTCCTAAAAAACAATTCTGATCCCTTAAAATGGTATGCGGTTGCCCCCGACTATAATAAGGATATAGATAGTGAAGAATTTCACCGACATTTTATTGATACCGATTACTATGATGTATATCCTTTTACTAAAATACCAAGAAATTATGAAGATTTGGTTTCAAGATATGGCGAGGACAAAATTCGTAAATATGGTATTGCTCCATGGACAATAAATGAAACTTGTGAAAGAATAATTGATTTATTAAAAA
>JAYZKF010000061.1:0-6203 GCA_036163755.1 Fidelibacterota bacterium | reverse complement strand
TAATAATAAAAAATATGAAAGTATATCCAAATGTCATTATCCAAATAACAAAAAATTCTGTTTTGCTAGATAAAAAAACTGATTGAAAACGAAAATATGTGATTATATAGAAATGTAGGATAAGTATAATTATCCAAATTGAATGAAATACATATGGAAGTAGACGTTCATATTTTAAATATAAAAAACCGGATAAATATGCTGTTATTGATAGCGACAATGGACTTAATCCAAAATAAGAGCCAACTCCTGATAAGTCTGAAATTAATCCAATAGTAAATCCCATTATCAATCCTATTAGACGACCATTAGAAATAGTTATATAAATAATAAATAAAACTAAAAAATCAGGTCTGATCGCATTTATTGTAAGAGATTCAACGAATAAAATTTGAAAAAAAAGAACAATTAAAGTTATAAGCGCAAGTTTATTTTTTTTCATCTAATTCCCCAACTATAACAAATGCACTAAGAATAGAACTAATATTTGATTCTATTTTTATTCGAGCTACTTTTTGAAAACTTCCCCTTTCATCAAATATCTCAGTTACTTCTCCCACGGGAAGATTCTCAGGATAAATTGTACTAAACCCTGAACTAACTACTTTATCACCAACATTTATATCTGCATTTTTCTGTAATTCTCTTATTTCGCATATGTCATTCATCAAATACCTCAATATCCCAGTAGCGCCTGATGGATATATCCTTACAGAAAGTCTAAAATTCACATCATTAATACTTTGAACAATAGTTGATGTATTGCCCACTATAAGTGTTTTACCAACTATCCCCTTTGGCACTAAAACAGCCTGATTGACTTTTATTCCATTATTTAAACCAACATCCAAAGTAAATGAGGAAATACTTGAAGAACTGCCCATATGAATTACTTTTGCAGGTAATAATTCAAAGCCACTTTCACGTTTATAATTCAACAATTCTTTAAGTCTTTTATTTTCTTCATGTTCAACTAGAGTAGATTCTAATTGTAGACTTAATTGAATATTTTTTTCTCTTAAAAGTTGAGTTTCATATTGTAATTGAGACATGTTTTTTACCCAAGCAATTGGATAATTGACGAAGGAAAAGAAATCACTGAACTTACCTCTGATGAGATAAATATTTGGAGAATCATTTCTTAGGAGAATATTTAGCGATAATATAACCGCTAAAAAAAATACAAAGTGATCTTTATACTTAAGTAGTACTAAATAAAGAGATCTCATCTAATAATTATATCAGAACAGACTCATATTTTTTCACATCTTCAAGTACTTTGCCAGTACCTTTAACTACTGATAATAATGGATCTTCAGCAATATTAACAGGAACATTGGTCCGTTCTCTAATTAATTGATCTATTCCCTGTAACATGCTCCCGCCACCAGTCATAATTATTCCCTGATCTAAAATATCTGCTGATAATTCAGGTGGAGTCCTCTCAAGCGCTCTCTTGACAGCTTCCACAATTGCATTGATAGGATCTTTGAGAGCCTGACGAATTTCATCTGAAGACACTTCAATAGTTTTAGGAATACCAGAAACCAGATCACGACCTTTTACAGCAATCATTTCAGTCTTCAACCTCATTGCAGATCCTACTGTCTTTTTAATTGATTCAGCTGTGGTCTGCCCAACTTCAAGTTTATGTTCATTCCTAAACCATTGGATTACAGCTTGATCCATCTCATCTCCAGCAACACGAATAGCCTCTTTAGTTACTACGCCATTTAGTGCAATAACAGCTATTTCAGTTGTTCCTCCACCAATATCAATAATGATATTCCCAACTGCTTTAGATATATCAAGACCAATACCAATCGCTGCTGCTACTGGTTCTTCGATTAAATAAACCTCGCTTGCGTTAGCTCGCTCACCAGAATCTCTAACAGCTCTTCGTTCAACTTCCGTGACGCCAGAGGGGACACAAATGACCATTCTAGGTCTCGATAATCGATTCATATTTATCTTATTTATAAATCCTTGCAAAAGTCCATCAGTCATATTGAAGTCGGCAATTACACCATCACGCAATGGACGAACAGTTTCAATTTCACGGTGAGTTCTACCAACCATTGATTTTGCTTCATATCCAACCGCGATTATTTTGTCATCATGAACTGATTTTGCAACTATTGAAGGTTCGTTGATCATCACACCTTTTCCCTTGATATAAACAAGTGTATTGGCTGTGCCAAGATCAATGGCAATATCTCCGGAAATCCATTTTAGTGGATTAGTAAAGTAGTTTTTTACGGACATATTTTAATTACAGTATGAAATTATAATTTATTCCCAGATTATCAGTATAGAGTTTAGAATAAAAAACTTAGGTATTCATTAATTTATAATTAATAATTAACTTTTTTTCTACCTTCATTAGCTAGTTTATCGGCAACTTTATTTTTATCACGCAATACATGAATCAATGACCAAGTTTCAAATTTCTGGAGTAAGCCAATTACTTCATTGTGCAATAATTTCATTCGATCATTTTTAACACGATACTCACCATTAACCTGCTTAACAATTAGCTCGCTATCTGAATATATTATTGGGTTTAATAGATTTAATTTCAATAATGACTTTAGACCTAAAATTAAGGCGTTATACTCAGCTTCATTGTTAGTTGCATCGTGAAGATATTCAGAAAATGAAAAAATCTCATTTTTTGAGCTATAGATAACACCACCAATTCCAGCAGTCTTTGAGTGGAGATCGGAAGCTCCATCTATATACAAAGTTATGTTATTATCTACTTTTAACTTTTTATACAAAAGGCCTAATATAGAATTCTTTCGATTTTCTTTATTTTTTAAATGCTGCTTTAAAGCTTCAATTTCTTTGGGATTAAGTTTCATAAATATTAATAATTAACTGATGATTTTGCTGGGCATTCTTCCCAATAGTAACACCAATTACAAAGAATACTTTCTTTGGGTTCAAATTGATTATCTTTAATTATATTTTCTCTAATTTGATCAATTTTCAATTTAATACTTTCTATTAACTTATTGAGTTGTCCTTCTGTTCTTTTAGAAGTAATAATTTTATTATGCTGAAGATAATGCCATTTCAAGGTTACTGATTCGATATTATCATACTTTTTAGCTAATGCTATTTGGTATAATGCTAACTGACCATCTTTATCAGCATCTAATTGTGACATCATTCTTTTTCCTGTTTTATAATCATGTATTTCAAAATTTCCACCTCCATCAGAATCAATTCTATCTGCAATGCCTTTCATGATATAATCATTGCTTTCATCAAGAGCAAAATTGAATTCAACCTCAGTGCCAATGACTTGCTGATCAAAAGGAGAAAATGTTCTATAATATCCAGCAATACATCTTTCCCCCAATCTAAAAAATTCTTTTACTATCTTTTTTTCTCTGGCAATTTTCCATGTACCGGCTAAAGTGCCTACCCAACTATAGTTTTGATTCTTCAGCTCTTTACGAACAATTACAATTTTATCGTGCCAATTCTCTTCCCAATTTTGATGATATTTTTCAATTACACCATCATAAAAAGTTAATCTTCCGGATAGTTTTTCATTATATAAAAATTCAAGGGCTTCGTGAACCCTTTTCCCGACAAATGATTCAATGCCTTCGTGCAGTTTATCTATTTTTTCTATATACCTAAATTTGAATTGAGCTGGGCATTTTTTAAATGACTCTAAACTGCTATATGAAAATCTTTCAATCATTCTCACTGGAAAAAATTATGATAATTTTATTAGCTTATTGTAGAATTTTATAAATAAAATATTTTACCAACTTCGTGCACGAAAGAATGGTGTGGTCAGCTTATAATCACCAAATCCATTTTCATCAACAAAATCAAAAAATTTATTTATACGATAATAATGCCATCGCTGTTGATACATTCTACTTAAAGGGTCATTGTATACTTCTAAATCATCTGGGGGTCCAAAAAGTACATATATCATACCCATGTCAGATTTCCAGCCATCTGTGTACGTTTTAAAATTAACATTTGAATAGTTAATCCTAGAAAAATATTCATCCATTAATTCATTTTCTTTCGTTTCAGGTGTTGGATCTCGACTCAGCCAATATTCTATAAACAATCGTTCTTGTTCATCAGATTTAGCTTTGCTAAGCTTCTTCCATTCATCATCATCGAGAATATATCTCATATTTTGAATAGCTTGAGAGATATTTCCTACAGATGATGAAATCCCTAAACGTGAAATTGATAAAATAACAGACTCTTTTTTTTGTTTTCCGTTTTGTTTTAAAATAATATCTACTTTTGACCTAAGACCTTGTTGGGAAATCTCATCAGGAATAATAATTCTTTTTTCAAAATAGTTGTTTTGCGCGACCGATTGGAAAGTTTTTTCCCATAATTGTTGTTTTTTTGGATTTGTTACTATTACATCAATCTCATATGGGCCTGGAGAAACTTTCCCAGAAACAAAGACAGTAGTTCGAACAAGTTGCTCGCCCAGAATATTTCTAAAAAGTGGTATCTCATTATCGATGAGACCCCAATCTCCATTTAGGTAATCCAAAAAGAAAGGCGAATAGAGACTTAGATCTTTTGAATGTTTCTTTAGTTTTAAGTTTTTGCTGATTATCCCACTACTATTTGAATCACGATCCAAAAGTTCCGCGGATATTATATAATCTTCACCTAACGGTACTCTAAATTCATTAAAATGGATATTAAATATCTCTTTTGAAGTTGATTCTAAATATGTTTTAGTAATTAAATCATTGGACCAATTTTTTCGACCAACCAAATCTCCTTTTTTCCTTTTGATTGATATTGTTGCTTCATAGGATGCTTTAAAACCTTTTGATGATTTAACAAATTGCAAAACATGGTTTGGAATTGATAAATACGATAACACTCTTATAGAATCAGATGACTCAGAAGCTACTGTATATACTGACAATTGATATTGCCTTATAAAATTATTCCCCTTAAGGGGGTTCCCTGACATGCCAGTATTACTAGGCTGTCTTTGCGAAAATATTATTCCAATAAATAAAAATAATGGAACTATTTTAATTAAATGCTTCATTTGAATTTATATGAAATAAGCCCTTCTGATGTTCCAAGCCAAAGTTTTCTTCCTTTAATATACATGTGGTTTACTTGACCAATAAAGGGGTAATTATAAGTATCCATTAGATTTTTTTTCATGTCATATTTAATTAAACCATTAATAGTTGCTATAAACATTATTTCTTTATCAGACGCAAGAGATTTAATCCTTAAACCTCCAAAAATACTTGCATCAACAGCATTAGACCACTTACGAGTCCTAAAATTAAATGAAATAATACCTGATTGATTTGCTGCAAAGAAATTTCTCTTATTTGATGCAAGAGCTGTGTATCCCGTTGTTCTAATTGGAAAAATAAAGTCATCTTCATAATAGCCAAAGTTTTTTCCCTCATAAATCTTATTATTTTTTTTGTCATAAATATAAAGACCTATTTCTGTAGCAAGAAAAACGATTTCATTGCTACTAAATAAATCAAAAATAAAAATATTGGAAAAAAAATTTGTGATATCATCATTTATTAGTGTTTTACCTTTTTTATTGAATATAAATAAGCCACTGTCAGTCCCTAACCATACTTTATCGTCAAACTCTGTAAAATTGCCGATAGAGGGATTTAAATTGGTTATGTCATAGACTTGGGTTCTCCAATAATTATTATTTTTATTATATGTTAATATCACATCATTACCAGCGAACCAAATCTCATTTTTTAAATCAATAATTGAATATATAGAAGTCCTATCCATATTTATAATATTTTCAAAGAGGTACATATATGTTTTTTTTGATAATGGTTCAAACAAGGTAATTCCATTGTAGCCATTTTCGCTTTGACCCCCTATCCAGAAAGAGTTTTTCCCCTCAATATATTGGACATCTGTACCCGCTAAGCTAAATTGATAAGGACTTAAAGTCTTCATAGTCTTATTTCCCCTAAAGATATAACCATTTTCAGCACCAATCCACACTTCTCCGTTAGGACTATTGTGAATTGTTGATATGTTTATTGGATTCCCATTTGGATCAATCAATGAAACAAGATCAGATATCCATCCATCTAATATAGAAAAATTCATTAAGATCGATGAATAATCTCCTAAAAATCTGCTCTGTGAGCTCCATGATACCAATTCATTCGGGAATGTCATAA
>JAYZKF010000060.1:0-2932 GCA_036163755.1 Fidelibacterota bacterium | reverse complement strand
ATTTAAAAATCTTGTTTCCAATCAGCGTTGTATAGTACTTAGCGATGGATATTTTGAATGGAAACGTTCAAATTCCATAGCGATCCCTTATTACATTTATCATCCAAATAATAAAATTTTACCAATGGCTGGACTATGGGATTTTTGGAAAAATAATTCTGGAGAAAACATATTTAGTTATACAATTATAACAACTCAAGCTAATTCAAATCTGAAAGATATACATCATCGAATGCCTGTAATTTTGGATCTGAAACAAATTGACCCATGGCTAAAAGTACATAATATATCACTTGTTAATACCATGAGTCTTTTAGTTCCTTTTCAAAATGATTTACATTTTCACCAAGTTTCAACTATTGTCAATTCACCAAGAAATAACAGGATCGGTTGTATTCGACCAATTGAAAATTCTGATAATTTATCTTTGTTTTAAACAAATCATAAACATTGTATAAAATATAAATTTATACTTGACGTTTATAGATCAAACAGACCAATTTGTTAACGGTCCAACGACACAAATTTTATGAGTTTGTTTAGAAAAATATTAATTATTCATTTTCAAAATATTCCCACATAAATATATTGAAAATGAAAACCCTCGGATCAAAAATTACTAATCAATCACAATCAAGGAGAGCGACATGAGAAAATTCTCACAAGTTCTATTGTTTGTTATTCTACCAACATTTGTTTTTGCTCAAAATACTGTTTCTGGAACAGTTTCAGATGCATCAACTGGTGAAGCTTTGCCAGGAGCAAATGTTGTTTTAGAAGGAACAAACATGGGTGCTGCAGCTAGTTCAGATGGTACATATTCCATCTCAAATGTTGCCGCAGGATCCTATACTGTTACAGCTTCTGTTATCGGTTATGCGAATGCTAGTAAAACCGTAAATGTAAGTGGAGATGTTACAGTGAATCTCGCTTTAGATGTTTCTGCTTTAGAGTTGTCTGCCTTAGAAGTTCTTGCGTCCCGTGCTGGAGAAAGAACACCTGTTGCATACACAAATGTATCTAAAGACGAAATGGAAGCACGTCTTGGCTCACAAGATATTCCTATGATATTAAATACCACACCTAGTGTTTATGCAACTCAACAAGGTGGTGGTGCTGGCGATGCCCGTATCAATGTTCGGGGTTTTAATCAGCGAAATGTTGCCGTAATGATCAATGGTGTCCCACAAAATGATATGGAAAACGGTTGGGTATATTGGTCTAACTGGGATGGAGTTGGCGATGCTACGTCCTCTATTCAGATGCAACGCGGTCTTTCAGCTGTAAACCTCGCTACCCCTTCCATTGGCGGAACCATGAATATCATTACTGACCCCACTGCTTTGAAACGGGGTGGAAAATTCAAACAGGAGTTAGGTTCTGGTAGTTTCTTGAAATCAACTTTTAACTACAATACCGGACTTATTGGTGAAAAAATGGCATTTAGTGCAACCATTGTTCGTAAAACGGGTGACGGAATTATTGATAAAACCTGGACAGATGCTTGGTCTTACTATTTTGGAGCAAGTTACGCCGTGAACGACAAAAATCGATTTGAACTTTATGCTATAGGAGCACCGCAGCGTCATGGTCAAAACCTATATAAGCAAAACATGGGTGTATATGATCCTGATTTTGCTAAAAAACAAAAGGACTATGACCAAACTGCAATTACCAAAGAATTTCATGCTCCTGAAAAAATAGATGGCTACAGTGGAGATCCGCGTTTGTATAATCAAAACTGGTCTCCTGTAAATTCATCATACAAAGGAAAACAATATTGGTATATGTATGGTGCAAGAACAGTAGATCGTTATAATCCTAATTACTTAAATGAACGTGAAAACTTCTTTCATAAACCACTCGTTAACCTTAACCACTTTTTAACCATTAATGACAAAATGAGATTATCAAGTATAGCTTATTGGTCTGGCGGTTCTGGTGGAGGCACAGGAACTTATGGAAGTATTTCTACCCGCGATGCTGATGGAAAAAGTGATACATATGGATATGCAGAAAAATCTGGGAAACACAAGTTCTACTATGGCCCATCACCATGGACTCGTGACTGGAATGATCAAATTAGAATTAATTCTTCTCAGTCAACTAGTTACTGGTGGCAAGGATCATTAAGATCCAAAAAACCCGGACAATCCATTGGCATATTGAGAAATAGCATTAACCGTCAATCTACTATCGGTTTAATTTCAAAACTCAACTATGATATGAATGATGCTTTGAGATTGCAATTTGGGATAGACTGGAGAACTGCCGGAATTGAACATGCACGTGAAGTGCGTGACCTTTTGGGTGGTGACTTTTTTATCAATTACGCTGATGATAACTATCCTAATGGAAGAGAAAGAAAACTTGGTGACATCATTGCATACCATAATGATACCACAGTTGACTGGCTTGGGTTTTATGGCCAAGGTAGCTATACATCTGGTCCGCTCAATGCCTATGGAATGGTTGGAACATCTAGCATAAAATATTCATACCAGGATCACTTTACTGTAGCTAATGCAGTTATTAAATCACCTAGTATTAGTGCTATGCAGATGAAAGGTGGCGCCATGTATTCCATGAATGAAAATGTTTCCGTATTTGGGAATTTCGGTATAGTTGAAAAACCCCCAATCATGGATAATGTTATTTATTATGATGGAACAGTTGCATCTGATCCTGCAAATGAAAAGTTTCAAAGCATGGAATTTGGAGTAAACTACAATTCTCCAAAATATGCAGTTAAGGCAAGTTACTATAATACTCAGTGGATGGATAGAAACCTTACTAAATCAGTAACTACAGGACAAGGTTCTAGTGGTGATACTGACGTGATCTTCTTAACAGGTGTCGACCAAAGTCATACAGGTTTTGAAGTAGAAGGTTCAGCACAAGTTATTGATATGCTTCGTCTTGATTTTGCTGC
>JAYZKF010000059.1:0-3848 GCA_036163755.1 Fidelibacterota bacterium | reverse complement strand
GAATGCAATAGGGTAATAATTATAAGCCAAATCTTTGGTTTCATTAATTTTTCTTTCATAAAAGTCTCCTAATTTTATATTAATGATAAATATTATTTTGAAGCTCTGATACTGTATATATTGTCTTTATGATCAGTGATCATTCTTTGAAACTTATCTCGAGTAGATTTTGAAACTTTATCACCATACTCACTAATAACACTGGACCAAGTTTTTTGAAATGATGGTATATCTTTTGCTTCATAATGAATAACCAATGTCCATTCATCACCCCAAGCATGGGTTAGGACTGTGAACCCATTTAGCTCACCATCATCAACCTTTTTATCCCAAATTGGAAAAAAATATTTTTTAGCATGCTTTAAATAATCAGGCAAGTCTACATAATCAATCTTAGCATACCATGCGACATAGATTGACCCATTTTTATTAGATTGTTTAGAATGAGAAACGCTATAAATATTATCTTTATGAGCCATAAGATTACTTAAGTGTTTTTGCCTTTCTTCTTGAGGAGCATTTTCTCTCCAGCCAGAAAAAATATTATCCCAGGCTTTTGACCAGGTTGCATAATCGTCAGCAACATAGAGATCAACGCTATTCCATTCATCGCCCATTGAATGTCCAAGACTTTTAAAGCTTTTTAGATTACCATTTTCAACTTCTTTCTCAGCCAATGGTACCCAATATTTGTTAATGTGAGCACCAGAACCTGAGCCCCATTTAAATTGGCCTGCCCATTCAACCATTATTTGCGAATGTGCATTTGATGCAAAGATAATTATCAGGGTTGTAATAATTTGTTTTTTCATTCTTTTCTCCTTTGTTAGTTAATTAACAATCAAATGAATTTCTAAAAACTTTAGTAAATAAAAGTTTTTAATTTATCCTATGCTCCAGGAGGAGTCATTTGTTCTACTTTATAAATTTCACGCTTTTCAACATGCGCAGCCATCGCTTCAGCAGCCGGTGAATTTGGATCATTTAGAACTTCAGACATTTTTTGCATGTCTACATTAAATAACTGGACCATAGCTGTATTATTATCTACCTTAGCAACACGTGTGCGATCATCGTCAGCAAATGCAGCACGGTCAGCAGGGTTTGAATCAAAAATTTCCTTCCAGCTTTCATAAGAACTTGTGATATGTACTACTACTAGTAAATCCATATTATACTCCTTTTTACTATTTTATATATTGAATATAAATACATTAATTAAGAGCTACATACCAAAAGTATACTATAAAAAGAATAATTGTGATGACCAGTAGTATGTTTATGAACTTTAAATATGATAGTTTGTTTTTAATGACAATTTCTCAAACTAATTTTGAAAAAGGTAACTAACTTTCATAAAAAATCCATCGGAATTTCTTTGAACTGAATTAAAACGGAATCTTCTTGGTTCCGTTAATGCTGAACCATAGCCAATGAAAACTAAAGTCCCAGGTATTGGTCTATATGAAAAAAGGAAGTCTGCTTCAATATTATTTGTTTCAACAGATGTAGCGGGTACAAAATCTCCATTTGAATCTTTAAAATATATAGGTAATTCTGTTCGTGAATTATCTCTCAAATTATCTCTATATCTTGACGTATACTGAATTACTCCTCTTAAAAAAATGGTCGGAGTAACTTGGTATTCTATTTTTATCCTTGGCGTTCTACTCTCTGATACTAAACTACCATCTGAAGAACGAAAATTTTGTTGCTGATTATATCTAATCACCGTTCTGATTTGATCAGTAGGGTTCCATTTTATTATAGATTCAATAAGAGAAATATTACCTGGTGCCCATTCATCATAATTTGGATCTCTGCCAAATCCATATTTGATTTTTGCCGATATTCGATCTAATTGAGGTGTGGTCAAATCCATCATCATTCCATAATTAAAGAGATCGGGTGTTCCTTCGTATGATATAAAACCTGTCGAAGTTTTAATATAATGATTAGTAAAAAAAGCTTCAGGATAACCAAAAGTTTCAATCCATGTAAAATTGGTTAATTTCCAACCGCCGCGAAATTGTATAGCAAAAGAAGGGTATAATCTTCGATCGTCAGGTTTATCACCATTAGCGAACCCTTTATAGTTCCAATTTCCGGTTAAGCGTAAAGATAAAGTAAGTTTTTCTATCATTGCATCTTTCTTGCCGAAAAATCGCCTAGTTGGCCCAGTTGCAACGGTTACATAGTTCCCTCTTTCAATAAATCCAACTTCTGGATTAAAATCATTATGGTAACCTTTAAATGAAAATGAACCAGACCAATTTCGTCCGTTGGCATTAGCTGCAATATCCCACATAGGTGCAATATCGCCATTCTCATTATCAATATTAGTTTGACTAAATCCACCTTGTGCACGAAGAGAATAAATATCTTTAGTTACATAACGGCCATCAAAAGCAAATACTCGGTTAGATCGGTTTTTATTGGACTTATCTGTGAATACCATTCCCATATGATTTTGATCAGATAAATCTCTTTTTAATCGTAATGCATTAACATAGGAAAGATCCATTTCAGATATTGAGGGGCCAGTATTATCTGCAGCTGAAATAAAACCTACAGTATTTGCTCCAAATTTTCCCGCAATTTTACCAGCAGCAACAGGATTAGCAATTCTTCGTGTATAAATGAGCCTAGTAGGAGTTTGAAATCTTTCAATACCATCAAGGAAAAATGGACGTTTCTCAGGAAAAAATAGCGATCGTCTAGGATCGTAATTAATCTGAGCAACATCTGCCTCTATTTGTGAAAAATCTGGGTTTACAGTAGCATTGATCCCTACGTTTGAAGATCTAGCATATCTTATATTAAATCCAACAGGATCTGTCATTTCAGAATTAAATTTTTTATCATCTGGTCCACGACTAACTGCACCTCTTATCTCAGGATTGATATCAAAAATCCTATCACGTTCAATTCCAGATAGATTAATTAATTTTCCACTTTGACTAAGAAAAGATGCAATGCCAAGCTTAGTAGACATTAAAGTTGATGTATAACCTGAGTGTTGAACATAACGTAAAACATTAAAACCCCAATTTTGTGTTTTTGCGCTCTGATAGCGTAAACTTTTGAATGGAATCTCTATTTCAACAATGAATCCATCTTTAGTAACTCTGCCTCGAGATTTAAACACATAATCAGGATTATCATCCAACCTAAATGACTTTGAATTGCGCCCCATTGAAGTATTATCCGTAATGGTTCCATCTCCCTGCTGACCCAACGGGTTAACTACGAACGCAAATGCAGATCGTTTATCATCGTATGTATCTAGAATAATGATGATATAATCGTCATTATCAAGTTTATCTCGGTCAGCTAAAGTAGATCGAACTTCATTATGTACCTCTTTAGCAATCAGTCCTATATATAAAGATTTTGGAGTATACCAAATTTTCACCTCAGTATCATCTAATGCAGGTCGTCCATCAACAGGTAAATAACTAGTAAAACCAGAATGAGATGCTGCATTAGACCATTCCTGTTCATCTAGGAAACCATCAATATTGATATTTTTTTGATTAAACCGAGGCGGAGAGATATCAAAAGAGTTACTTATTTGATCACTTTGAGCATTTAAAACTAAAATACTGAATAGTGTTAGTAAGGGGAGTTTCATAACGAAAATTACATAGTATTCTTAAACAAACAAAAAACCCCGCTATTAAACGGGGTTTTTTGTTTATATACAATAAAGATTTACAAAATGTCCCTTCTACCTAAAGGATTACGTTTTGCATTTCGAAAACGAATGATATTCAATCTATGAATAACAAATTGTTTTCTCCCTCGCTTTGTTTCTATTCTATTTCTATTCACTAAAATTCCTTTTT
>JAYZKF010000058.1:0-4917 GCA_036163755.1 Fidelibacterota bacterium | reverse complement strand
CCTCAGTTAACATATATATCCCACTTGATTGCGTCGTAATCCAAATGTTTCCTCTTGGATCAAATCTTATTCGCGAAAATTCATCAAAAAGAATGCTTGGAAAATATGGATAAATATTGCCCTGACTTCCTATTGGACCCGTGTTTATAACTGGATTTATATCAGAAACCTGCAAATCTTTATAAATCAAGCCAATCGAAGTTAAAATCCATAACCTATTCCTAGGGGAAACATTAATATCAAAGGGGATTCTACTTGTGATGCCAGGATCAATTTTTTCTTCAAGCCAAGTTTCTTCATTTGGATTTAGAACATTGCCATTATATTTGTACATAACCAATCCAGAAGAACTAACAACCCAAATACGGTTAAAATTATCAACTGTGATTTTATTGGATTCTGTAGAAAGAATATATCCGCTTTCTTCAACTGATATATTTTTTGAACCTGAGCTGTTGAATACAGTTAATGGTTTCATTTTATTGTTTCCAGAAATAGCCCATAAGTTTCTTTTCCTATCAATAACAATATCTGGAACATTAAAGTGAAAGCCATTATTTGTCATTTCTCTATCCGTTAAAAATAAATTATCTAATTTTAAATTATTTGATAAATCAAATGAAGCTATGCCACTTGTAGTAGAATTATAGAATCCCAAATAGATCAAACTATCTAAAGGCATTATTTCAGAAATTTTGCCCCCCATATCGATGTTGATATTTTCAATTTTCAGCTTATCATAATTTTGTTTCTGGTAATTCTTTACAGATAGATTAGACCAACCGCTTAATGAAACGCCCTTTTTACTAGCTATAATAAATCTATTTTCTCCATAATAAGATATTACATCCGGCGAAATAACATAAGGTCCATTATCAACGATATGTTCAAATTTTCCGTTAGTGTAATATCCAAATCCAACCTCTAGCCCTAACCAAATTTGAGAATTATAATTAATTACACTTGAAAACTTGATATCTCCAATTGAATATAATTTTTCAATTTTGCCCATACCTATTTCAAAGATTCCAGAGTCTGATATAGCTATAAAATCTAGATTAGCTCTCACTGCAACATGATTTATTGAGGATAAATTAATTTCATCTGTAACTAAAACTTGAGGTAATCCACCTATCTCTATAGAATATGCTTTGTCAGAAGAAATAATTGATAAATTCTTATTATTAACATCAATTGCTTGAATTTTTCCTAAAATATTAGGATATGGATTTACCCAATTTATGGGATGTTCTTTATGAGGATTCCCACTAATTAAACCTTTATTATTATGTAAAATAATTTCCTCTTCAAACGTAACAATATTTACAATTTGATCAATATCCTCTCTATAATAAAAGTCTCTATAATAAATTTTTTCATTTGAATATATAAATTCCATGATGCCCCACTTCCCATTTTGCTTAGCAGAACTATATATCATATCTTTATAATTAGTAAATCCAGATACAAATTCAATATCTAATTGAAACCAATTAATTATTGATTCTTTGATTGGATCCCAAACTTGAATACCACTATTAGAACCGAGCCATACTTTTCCCATAGGACCAACATGTATAGTGTTAATATCCGTATCAAGAAGTCCATGATCTCTTGTAAATGTAGTATTTTGTTGTGATTTTACATTATAGGTTACTAATCCACCACTAGTCGCAAATAAGATATCATCCCCTAATAAAGCTAGACTTCTAACTTCTAAAGTTGATGTTATAGATAATATTTCTCCAACACGAGGCTGAGATAAGATTACACCACTAAAAAGAAGGAAAAGTATTGGTCTCATTATATTTTGAATGGTGCAGGTATAAAACACAAAATAAAAATTATCAAACAAACATAGCCAATTTGCTTGTCCTTATATGATAAGGGGGCATGTATATCCTGAATTGGAGGGTGCTTTACTGAACGCATTAAAAGTAATAAAAGTACACCCCATATCAACCAGTTTATCGAATAGAAGCTTAATGGTATTAATAAAAAGAATGCTAATTTTCCAATAATATCCTGCTTTTCACCTAACATTGCATATGCAATATGTCCCCCATCTAATTGGCCTATCGGAAGCAAATTTAACATGGTAACTAATAATCCAATCCAACCTGCAAAAGCTATTGGATGAAGCATAATATCTTGAGATTCTAATAGGCCAGGATGAGTAATAAATGTGAGAATCTTCATAAGAATTGAATCACCTAAAATAATAGCCCCTTGAATATCATTTTTTTCAATTACTTCAGACAAAAGTAATCCTATAATCAAAGCTGGAACTGCTATTATGAACCCAGCTATAGGTCCTGCTGCACCAATCTGAAGTAACGCATCTTTTCTATATATTGGTGATTTAATTTTTATAAATGCGCCAAATGTTCCAATTAAGAATAAAAATGGTGGAGCAGGGATAAAATAAGGTAAAGTTGCATCCACCCTATGCTTTTGCGCATAATAATAATGTCCAAATTCATGTGTACCTAAAATAAATAACAAAGTAAATGAAAAAGGTATGCCCTTAAAAATTTCCAATGGATTAGAAACAATTTGAGCGCCCTCCATAATCGCACCTGCAAGAAGAGTAGTAAAAATTGTAAGTAAAAATAGAATCCAATGAACTCTAGGAATCTTAGGTATTCTCAAAATTACTTTTTCAGCTATCATTAGTCATTTAGATAAAAAACTATAAATAATAGTAATAATTTTAATTTTTTCTATTTGATTGAATAGAACGCTGTTGCTTATCTTTAATTATCTCTCGCATTCCTCTACTTTGCATATCCAGTGTTAATTGATTTATCCAAAACTTTGTTTGATCTACATACTGATCAATTACTTTTCTAGGAACTTGTTCAGCTTGCATATGCACAATAATAATTGCTGAAACAACTGGAACATAATTCATCAAATTATCTTTGTAAAATCTATCTAATTGTCGGATAGTTTCACGAGGTGTCATGTAATCAACTCGGTCACCATAAATACTATCTGCAAAAGCTTGTTTTTCACCCCAAGATTTCAAATAATAGTATAATCTTCCATCGAGAACACCACTAAGATAAGCTGATTTGACTCTGAAGGTAGACTCAGAATCACCATTTGTTCGGGTCGAAATATTTTTCCAATCAATACCATCCCAAAGCAACTTATTTTGCTTCTCGATGACCTGACAAACCAGCAACTCAAATAAAAATAAAATAATAATTGTGTTTTTCATCGAATGTATACAGTTTTAATATTTACGAATTCTAATATACCATAAGAAGAGAGTTCATTGCCATAACCAGATTCTTTTACCCCTCCAAATGGTAATCTTGGATCTGATCGAACAAAATCATTTACAAAACCCACTCCAGATTCTAATTCTAGCTCTGCGATTTCTTTTCCTTTTTCATAATTTGATGTGAATACTGCAGCACCCAAACCATACGATGTTGCATTAGCCAGAGAAAGAGCATCTGATTGATTTTTTGCTGAAATAATACATGCAACAGGACCAAAAAGCTCCTCATCAAACGCGGGCATTCCAGGTTTTACATTTGATAAAACTGTAATAGGATGATAGGACCCATTCTCATTATCAGGTACTTCACTTTCATAAATTAATTTTGCCCCCTCATTTATACTTTTTTCAATCTGAGCGACCAACTCATCCCTTGATTCCTTATTTACTAACGGCCCAACTGAAGAATCCTCTAAAAATGGATCTCCAACTTTTTGGTTCTTGATCTTTTCAATTATTTTTTTTTCAAATTCTGATTGAATATTATTATCAACAATAAATCTTTTTGCTGCAATACAACTCTGTCCAGAATTTAATAGTCTTCCTGAAATGCATGAATCCACCGCTATATCTAGATCTGCATCCTTTAACACAACATAAGGATCACTACCACCTAACTCTAATACAGTTTTTTTTAATAATGATCCGGCTTTTTTGGCAACAGATTTTCCAGCAAATTTACTTCCAGTAAGAGATACTGCTTTTATTAATGGGTTTTCTATTACATAGTTCACCTTTGATGAGTCAATAGTTAAATTTCTAAAAGTATTATTAGGAATACCAACTTCAATAAAAAGTCCTTCAATCGCATCAGCACATCCTTGCACATTAGAAGCATGCTTTAATACCACTACATTGCCAGCAATCATTGCTGGAGCTGCAAATCTAAATACTTGCCAGAATGGAAAATTCCAGGGCATAACAGCAAGGATTACACCCAATGGTTGAAATGAAACGTAACTTTCTGAAGCTTCAGTATTAATATTTTGATTTGCTAAGAATTTTTCGCCATTATCTGCGTAATAATCACAAACCAATGCACATTTCTCAATTTCAGCTGTGCCTTGGGATATAGGTTTTCCCATTTCAAGTGCCATAAGATTAGCAAACTCATTTTTTCGCATTTGAATAGCTTCAGACAAATATTTAAAATATTGGCAGCGTTCTTTAATTGGTATTTTTCTCAATAAATTAAATTCGTTTTCTACATCAATAATGATCTCATCTATCTCTTCAGCTGTAAGCTGAGGATATACACCAACTACATCACTATTTACTGGATTGATTGATTTAAGATCTGGCATTTATTTTATCTATTAATAGATATAAAAGGTATGCCAAAATAAAATGGCCAAGTGCAACAAATTCACCCGTTAAAATATACCAAGGCCAAGGCCCCATAAAATCTAATAAAGAACCCGCAGGTGGTTTCCCCATAATCCAAAAGTAATTTGCATCTAAAACAAGGTTTGCGAATAATGCAATTACTAGAAAAGCATTTAATGCAATAAATGCTTTTTTTAAACTGTTTATAGTTGGCTTCAAATTATAAACAACAACAGCATATATGACTGCTACCACTAAAAGATGATGACCAGCAAAATAACGGAAATAATGAAAATGGG
>JAYZKF010000057.1:0-44075 GCA_036163755.1 Fidelibacterota bacterium | reverse complement strand
CGGTGGGCGTTGAGAGATTTGAACTCCCGACTTCCTCCTTGTAAGGGAGGCACTCTGACCAGCTGAGTTAAACGCCCATTATATTAATATAAATTTAAACTGCCTTTTTTATCTTTGAAGATGTATTTTTTGTTTTTTTCTTTCCCTTTAATCCTGGTATAGCCACATCAATAACATCCATCATTTCTTTAGCAAAATGAAATTCTAAATCTTTCTTAATATGTTCAGGAATATCTTCAAGATCCTTACGATTTTGATCAGGCAATATTATTGTTTTTATTCCAGAACGATGTGCTGCAGTAACTTTTTCTTTTACCCCTCCAATTGGTAATACATTACCTCTTAGTGTAATCTCACCAGTCATAGCAACCTTGCTTTTAACGGGTTTGCCAGATAGAAGAGAAAGAATTGCAGTAAACATACCAACACCTGCTGATGGTCCATCTTTTGGAATTGCACCTGCTGGAACATGTACATGAATATCTGTTTTTTCATTGAAGTCATTTGCTAGATCAAGAATATCTGTATGAGAACGCACATAGGTCATAGCTGCCGTTGCTGATTCTTTCATTACATCACCCAATTGGCCTGTTAAAGTTAGTGCTCCCTTGCCCTTCATTTTTGATGCTTCAATAAATAGAATATCACCACCTGCTGCTGTCCAAGCCAAACCAGTCACAACTCCAGGCTTCGTGGTACGCTCTGCAATATCAGAATAAAATCTAGGGGCTCCCAAATATTCAGTTACCTTCTTTTTTGAAACTCTAACTTTCTTTGATTTTTTTTCAACTTTATCGCGAGCAACTTTCCTAAATACATTTGCTATTTCACGTTCAAGATTTCTTACTCCAGCCTCACGGGTATACGAATTAATTAGTTCTTTTAATCCCACATCATCAAGAGCAACATCTTTAGTTGTAAGTGCATTCTCTTCCATTTGCTTAGGAATTAAATGTTTCTTTGCAATTTGGACTTTTTCATCCAAAATATATCCTGAGAAATCAATGATTTCCATTCTATCTTTTAATGCGGGAGGAATTGGGTCTTGATAATTAGCAGTTGCTATAAACATAACATTGCTAAGATCAAAATCAACTTCCAAATAATGATCAGCAAAAGTATTGTTTTGCTCTGGGTCTAATACTTCTAATAATGCTGAAGATGGATCGCCACGAAAGTCCATTCCTAGCTTGTCAATTTCATCTAGCATAAAAACAGGATTATTTGTACCTGCTTTTTTTAATGATTGAATTATTCTTCCTGGCAGTGCACCAATATATGTTCTCCTATGACCACGGATCTCTGCTTCATCACGAACACCTCCAAGAGAAATACGAACAAATTCACGACCCATTGATCTTGCAATTGATTTTCCTAGGGATGTTTTTCCCACACCTGGAGGGCCTGCAAAACATAATATTGGACCACGTATAGCTCCATCAGGATCCTTTTTCATTTTCAATGCCCGAACTGCAAGATATTCAAGTATTCTTTCTTTTACTTTTTCTAATCCGTAGTGATCTTCATCAAGAATTTTATTAGCATCTTTTACATCAATAGTATCTTCAGATTTTTTTGACCATGGTAATTCAGTCAACCAATCAAGATATGTTCTTGAAACAGTATACTCCGGTGATTGAGAAGGAATTTTTGAGAGTCTATCTAATTCTTTTAAAGCGACCTTTTTCGCATCTTTTGGCATCTTAGCTTTTTTAATCGCATCTTCAATTTCCTTTAATTCAACTTGAGATTCATCTTCACCCAATTCACGCTTAATTGCTTTCATTTGTTCTCTAAGATAATATTCCCGCTGAGATTTGCTTATTTCATCATGTACTTCAGTTTGGATCTCTTCACCAAGTTTGATTCTTTGAATTTCTTTTGTTAGAATATTAATTGATTTTTCTACCCTACTTTTAATATCAAGTTCTTCAAGCACATCCTGCTTCTCTGGATTTGGAACAGTAAGCAATGAAACTGCACGATCAGCTAAACGAGCTGGTTTCTGGATATTAGAGAGCATACCGGTATGCTCTTCACTAAGATTAGGAGCGACTTTAATTAATTCATTAAAAACTTGTCGAAGATTGTTTGCTAATGCATCTATCTCAACATCATCAGAGGGTACATTGTCAGAAATTCTTTGGACTACAGCACGGTAATAAGGTTCTTTTTCTTTGAAATCAAGAATCTTTACTCTATCTATACCTTGGACAATTGCAGATTTGCTATTATCAGGCATATCAAATACTTTTAGAACAACAGCAAGTGTTCCGAAAGAATACATTTCATCGGGCTCAGGATTTTCTATTGATCCATCTTCTTGTGCTACAACAACTATATGTTTACTATTGGATGGAAGTTCATTAATTAACTTTAGAGATTTATCTCTACCGATATAAATAGGAATCACTTGTTGCGGAAAAAGAACAGTATTCCGCAATGGCATCACTGGATAAGATTCACTTTCTTCTAATAGTTCTTCATTAAAATCTTTTTCAAAATCTTCGCTCATAATATTCCTTTTAATTTGTCATTAATTAATGGCTCAAATTTTGTGCCAAAAATATTAATATGCAATTTTGACATATAATTTACAAAAATTTACGGATTTTATGCCTAAATGGTTCATTTTTCTAATATATGACAGCTTGAACAATTATCACGGAATTCATGAGGCATCTTTTTTGCTACGACTGGTCCAGCGCCAAAGTTCATTTTTCGCTCAGTTGCATGGCATTGCAAACATGTCTGTTCATCGATAAACTGTAAGTGCGCGGGAAACCTTGACAATTTAGGAGGAACTTTCCCATCTATTAATATTAATGGCGATTCTTCACTAAATATGTCCGGCTTTGGTTCGATACCTTGATCTGCATATACCAACCAAACAAGTATAAATCCTGAGATTACAACTAAACCATAAATTAAGTTTTTATTTTGGATCATACTTTTTCTGAGACCAACCTAGCTTGTTCATCAGCATGGTATGAGCTTCTAACTAGTGGCCCAGACTCAACTACTTGAAAACCTAATTCAAGACCTTTTTCCTTGTAGTAAAAAAATTCTTCATCTTCAACATAACGTTTTACTTCAAGATGATTCTTAGTTGGTTGCAAATATTGTCCAATAGTAAAAATATCTACTCCTAGATCAACTATTTCTTTCATGGTTTCGATTACCTCATCTTTTGATTCTCCCAAACCAACCATCATTCCAGTTTTGGTTCTCAAACCAAAACCTACAGATTGCTTTAAAACTTCCAAGCTCCTTAACCATACCGCTTGAGCTCTAACTTTTTTACTTATACGTTCTATGCATTCAATATTGTGTGAGAATATTTCAGGCTTTGCGTTAAAAACTATTTCAAGTGCAGGTTGATATCCCTGAAAATCCGGTGTTAAAACCTCCACAGTGCATTTGGGCACATGTTTATGGACTTGCTTGATAGTTTCAGCCCATACTCTTGCTCCAAAGTCACCTTTCAAATCATCACGGTCAACTGAAGTAATGACAACATGTTTCAAATTCATTTTTTTTACTGCCATTGCTGTCCGAATAGGCTCCATTTCATCTAACTTTCTGGGTAAACCAGTTTTAACAGAGCAAAATCCACAGGCCCGAGTACAAATATCTCCTAATATCATTATAGTAGCTGTTCCCCTATCCCAGCATTCATAAATATTAGGACATCGAGCTTCTTCACAAACAGTATGAAGATGATTTTTTGAAACAGTCTTTTCAACAAATTTGTATCCTTTACCAAATTGAAGACGAATCTTTGGTTTTTTTGAAATCGCTACTTTGCTATCCATGATGATTTCGAACTTTCTGAAACAAAAAAATCATATACCTTTTATATTTTTTAAAATCCTTACTATTAAGTAGTGAGAGCTGTTCCATTTTATCATCTACTTTTTTACCAAAAGCCTTTTTAATTACTTTCAAAATAAACGGATGATTTTTCCCCAAATAATTAGACGAAAATTCAAGTGTAGGAAAGATAAACCTTTCCATTAATGCTTTTGCCCCATCTAAAGTTGGCATAGTATTCTCAGTTTGGTCAAATTCATTAATTAATTTGAAACCATATTCTTCAGCTTTTTTCATATAATTCTTCTCATCATGGGAAGCCTTAATATGCCAATCACCACTCCCATCATTATGATGAAGAAAATAGTCAGAAGCTAGTAAATAACCTCCATCACGTACTGTTTTTTGTGCAGTTTTCCATCCCGGTTCAATCTCAATATAGCAGGCACTTTCACTCTCAAACACTAGATCATATTTTCTTTCTGGTTCAAAATTTTCAAATTTTGATCTATGAAACTTTACTTGCCCATCATATTTTTCTTTAAAGACGATTTCTTGATATTCATCAGGCGATAATGCTTCAACTTCGTATCCCTTGGATATAAGATAACTTGAATTACCACCAATTCCAGCGCCAACATCTAAAATTGTCTTTACATCTTGAGGTATAAAGGAAGCCAAATGTTCAATATAACGACCTTGGGCTTTTACCATATCATCTAATGTTAATTCATTTGGGTCAATCGATTCAGGTTCATCCCAAAATCCATAATGTAAATAAGGAGAACGAATAGATTCTGAATAAAGCTTTAGGACATGATCGATTGGCATTATAATAAACTTTCTAAATCAATCTTTTCAATATTTTCACGGATCGATTCAATAAATTGGCTACCACCTGCACCATCGATTAAGCGATGATCGAAGCCAAGCGACAAGTACATCATGCTTTTAATACCTATAGTGTCCCCATCATTTGTTTCTATTACGACAGGTCTTTTCTTTACGACTCCAACGCCTAAAATTCCAACGTTTGGCTGATTGATAATCGGAGTACCCATTGTTACATTGAAAACCCCAAAATTAGAAATAGAAAATGTTGAACCTTGTAGCTCATCTGCATTTAATTCTTTGTTTCTAGTTCTCAATACTAGATCACGAACTTTTCTACATATTCCTAAAAAATTTAATTCTTCACAGTTTAATATAACTGGCACCATAAGTCCATTATCTACTGCGACAGCCATACCAATATTTATATTTTTATGATGAATAATTGAATTCTCATCTAAAGATGAATTCATATCCGGAAATTGGCCCAGAGCTTTAACACATGCCTGAATTATAAAAGGAGTATAGGTTAAACTATATCCTTCTCTTTGAAAAAAAGATTCTTGTTTTAGTGAAACATAATCAACAATCTTTGTCATATCAACCTCAGTCATGACATAAACATGCGCCGATGTATCTATGCTAGATCTCATATGGTCTGCAATTAATTTTCTCATATGATCCATCTCTATTTTATCTTCTTCATTAGAAAAAGCATGAGATGGTATATCTTGTTGATCTTTTGACATTACTTCAAGGCTTGAATCCTGGCGATTCTTTATATAACTAAGGATATCAACCTTTGTTACCCTTCCACCTTTTCCGCTACCTTTAATGTTCATTAATTCACCATGATCTATATTGTTTTCTTCAGCAATTCTATTAACAACCGGTGTAAAAAATTTCTTCTCGGTTAAGCTTGATTTAATTGAAACTTTTTTCTGGACTACTGGTTTTGATTCAATATTTTTTTCAAGAACTATATCTTCTTTTTCTTCTACGGGTTTTTCAATAACTGAAGCCTTTGAATCAGTTTCAACTCTTGCAATCACAGCACCTACTTCCATCACATCATTTGGTTTTCCAATAATTTCGATCAATACACCGTCAGTAGAACTTGGGATTTCAGAATCAACTTTATCAGTACCAATCTCAAGGATTATTTCATCCATTTTAATTGCGTCACCTACTTTTTTTCTCCATTCAATAATGGTCCCTTCAGTTATGGACTCACCCATTTTTGGCATTACAATATCTACAATCATTAATACTCCAATAATTCAATTAATGCATTTTGAATATCACTATTTTGAACTAACACCTTTTCTTCTAAATGCCAATTATAAGGCACATGTGCATCAGCTGAGCCTACTCTTTTAACCGGCCCATCTAAATATTCAAAATTATTTTCTGCAATTAAAGCTGCAATCTCGGCTCCGGGTCCATTCGTTAAATTGTCTTCATGAACGACTAAAACTTTACCTGTTTTTTGAACAGAAGAACTAATAGTTTTGTGATCCAATGGATTTAATGTTCTTAGATCAATAATTTCAACCATATCTTTTTCAAGTTCACACGCTTTCACAGACTCTATACACTTTTGAACCATTGCTCCCCAAGTTATTATCGTTAATATATTTCCTTCTTGGATAATTTTTGCTTTGCCAAATGGTAATATATAATTTTCGTCAGGCTCTGGTGTAGATGAAAATCCTTGGCGATATAATCCTTTATGCTCCATAAATATCACGGGGTCATCCATCCTGCAAGCTGCCTTAAGCAATCCTTTCGCATCAGAAGCATTAGATGGATAAGCAATCCTTATACCTGGCATATGCATAAAATATCCATCAATAGATTGACTATGGCATATGGCACCATGTATATATCCACCTACTGGTACCCGAATCACCAATGGACATTTCCAATTTCCATTGGAACGATAACGCATTGAAGCTAACTCATTTCTAATCTGCATCATTGCTGGCCAGATATAATCCCCAAACTGTATTTCAACACATGGCTTCCAACCTGTAACAGCAAGACCAATTGCAGTTCCAATAATTGATGCTTCAGCAAGTGGGGAATTAAAAACTCTATCTTTTCCAAATTCTTTTGTCAAACCTTTTGTTGCAGTAAAAACTCCACCTTTTGGATCAGCAATATCTTCTCCATAAATAACCATTTTTTTATTTAATGACATTTCCTCAAACATTGCATGATTAATTGCATCAACCAACACTACCTTATCATTAATTGTCTTTAATGACTTTTCTTTTAAATTGCTTTGATCAGAATAAACATGATCTAATGCGGTAGATGTATCAGGATGGTTTTGTTTATCAGCCCATTCTGCATCCAAATTAACTTGCTCAAAAACTTTATTTCTTATAGTCTCAAAATCTTTAGGTAAAGCAACTTTTTTATTTATGCAATATTTTTCAAATAGCTCTACTGGGTCCTTTTTTTTATCGGATTCTAAATCTTTATCAGATCTATACTTTCTTTGATCATCAGATGAAGAATGGGGTAACAACCGAATAACTCGAGAAATAATTACCGATGGCCCTTTCCCTTTCCTTGCCCTTTCTACAGCTTGTTTAAATGCAAGGTCAGTTTCAAAAAAATTGGTACCATCAACATTGTACCTTGATAGATTTTGATAACCGCCAACCATTGAATAAACAGAAGACCCAGAAGTCTGCTCTGATATATGAACACTAATTGCATATTGATTATCTTGAATATGAAATATTACCGGTAGCTTTTCACGACTAGACCAATTTAAGGCTTCATGAAACTCCCCTTCACTTGTACTACCTTCACCTGATGAAACATAAACAACTTCTTTTGTCTTTTCCCATTTCCTTGACATTGCACAACCAACTGCCTGTAAAAATTGGGTCCCAGTTGGACTTGATTGACTTACTATTCTCAAATTTTTATGACCATAGTGCTGAGGCATTTGTCGACCACCTGAATTCGGATCATCATCGCGGGCTAAAAATGAAAGGAGTTGCTCTTTACCGGTCATACCAAGACCTAGACATAATGCGGCATCTCTATAGTACGGATAAACCCAATCTTTTCCAGGATTCAGATTATTTGATGCTGCCAGCTGTGCTCCTTCATGGCCAGAACAACCAATATGAAAAAACCCCTTTCCTTGCTTAAGTAAAATCAACTGTTTTTCATCCAAAGTTCGCGCAAGATACATTTTATTATAAATATCTAATAATTCCTTTTTTTGAAATCCGTGCAATCTAGCCATTAGTTATATCTTACTTTTTTATGTGAAAGGATATTATTAAAATATTTGATAATTGTATTTTTTACTTTATTTATATCTTGTTTGCTCCCTGTTAATTTTTCCATAGATGTAACACCATAATCAAATATTCCACAAGGTATAATTCCATCAAAATATCTAAGATCAGTATTTACGTTAAGAGCCAATCCGTGCATTGTAACCCATCGAGAAATTCTAACTCCTTGTGCACCAATTTTCTCATCACCGACCCAAACCCCTGTCAGTCCATCTTTTAGTTCAGCTTTTATTTTGAAATCTGATAGTGTATCTATTATAATTTTTTCCAATGTTCTCATATACCACGAAACACTTTTAATGTATCTATTTAAATCCAAAATCGGATAGACTACGATTTGCCCTGGACCATGAAAAGTTATGTCTCCACCTCTTTCAATTCTATAGACTTTTATCTCTTCTGATGCAGATTGAAGCAGATGATTATCATTTGCATTTTTACCCAAAGTATATACTGGCTCATGCTCCACTAAAATAAGAGTATCTTGTTCTTTGCCTGTTAAAACCTTTTGATGATAATTTTTTTGGATATCCCATGCAGAGTTATAGCTCATTCTACCCAAGTCCAGTATGTTTATAGATGTTCCCATTTACTGATGAATCCCTTGTCCATAAGCATCTTGGGCTGCCTCCATAATAGCTTCGGAAAGAGTTGGATGTGCATGCATTGTTATTGCTATCTCTTGCCATGTCGTTTCGAGAGCTTTAGCTATCGTTAGTTCAGCAATCAATTCTGTTGCATCATGGCCAATAATATGACACCCAAGTAATTCGCCATATTTTTCGTCAAAAATAATTTTTATAAATCCTTCTGAAGACCCAATAGCAAGTGCTTTACCGCTTCCACTAAACTTAAAACGGCCAACTTTTATTTTATATCCTTTATCTTTAGCAGCTTTTTCAGTGAGTCCCAAGGAAGCTACTTGCGGCTGACAATAGGTACATGCTGGTACATTACTATAATCTAATGGATGGGTTGTTAAACCTGAAGCATGTTCAGCTGCAACATGACCTTGAGCAGAAGCAACATGAGCTAGCCAAGGAGGACCAGATACATCCCCTATTGCATAAATATTTCGCACAGATGTTTGATTAAACTCATTTATTACTATTGAGTCATTATCTGTCTTTATTCCAACATTCTCTAGTCCTATTTCTTCAATATTGCCCTGAACACCTGTCGCGATTAAAACTTTTTCAGCATTAATAATCTTTGAAGTTTTTCCCTTTTCAAGGGAAACCTTGACATTTTTTTGCAATTTCTTAATATTAGATACCTTAGTATCTGTATGAATATTAATTCCTGTTTTTTTAAAAAGTTTTTCCAGCTCCTTTGAGATTTCTAAATCTTCATTAGGAAGAATATTTGGCATCATTTCAATCAGATGCACCTGACTCCCAAATTCATTGAAAAAATATGCAAATTCAACACCGATAGCGCCAGCACCAATAATAATTAACTTTTTCGGAGGAGATTCAACTACCATGGCTTCTTTAGATGAAATAATATTTATACCATCGAACTCTATTCCAGGAAATTTTTTGACCCTACCACCAGTTGCAATAATAATGTTTTTAGCCTGAATTTTTTGTTTTTTCTTACCATCATCAACTATAACCTCAGATTCTGAATTAAGCATACCCCTACCAACGATATGTTTTATTTTATTTTTTTTCATTAAAAATTCAATGCCTTTTGATAGGTTAAAAGAAATATCTCTACTTCGCTTAATGGTCTGATCAAAATCAATATCATATTTTGGAACTTTAATACCGTATCCTCCACTATTTTTTATATAGTGTAGAATTTCTGCGCTTTTTAATAGTGCCTTTGTTGGTATACAACCCCAATTAAGACATATTCCACCTAGCCTATCTTGGTCAATTATCGCCGTTTTATTACCCAATTGAGCAGCGCGTATTGCTGAGACATAACCTCCAGGACCCCCACCCAACACTACAGTATCAAAAGCTGCCATAACAATTAGTTCTTTACTTACTTATAATACTTAAGAATTCAGCTCTAGTCTCAGCTGATTTTCTAAATTGCCCTAACATTGCTGACGTAGAAGCTAAACTATTTTGCTTTTCAACACCTCGCATCTGCATGCACAGATGCCTTCCTTCCATCACAACTGCAACTCCAATAGGATTCAAGATTTTTTGTATCGTATTCGCAATCTCATCTGTTAATCGTTCTTGAACCTGCAATCTCCTTGAAAACATATCAACTATTCTAGGAATTTTTGAAAGTCCGATAATCTTACCATCAGGTAGATATCCAACATGTGCTCTGCCGAAAAAAGGTATCATGTGGTGCTCGCATAATGAAAAGAATTCAATATCTCTAACGACAATCATATCTTTACAATTTTCAGTAAAAATCGCATTGTTGATTACATCATCAATGTTAGTTCGATAACCCTGCGAAAAATAATCCCAAGCTTTCGCTACACGCATCGGAGTTTTAATTAAACCATCCCTATTAATATCTTCACCAATTAATTGAAGCAATTCGCTTGTTAAAGATTCTAATTTATCATAATTATTAGTCATTAGGTTTTCTTTCTAAATAAATTAATTTTCCGAAACTAATTCTGGGGAAACTTTATCTTTAAGTGCCCATACTCCAAGATAAAATAATGGGGTATCAAATAATGCAATGAAAAATTTAAATAAATAGGATGCTATAATTAGACTTATAAGATCCGCAATTGTACGAACATTACCACCAAGATTATTAGCGAAATAAAGAACTGATAAAATCGCAGTTGTATCAACTAACTGACTTACAACTGTAGATAAATTATTTCGCACCCACAAATATTTACCTTTAGTTAAACTCTTCCAAAAATGAAATAATCTCACATCAACACTCTGAGCAACTAAATATGCAAACATTGATGCAATAACATTGCCAATCATAAAACTATAAACACTTTCAAATGTCGAAGTTGCTCCTGAAATACCAGATGCATCTTTTAAATAATGGCCTAACATCATCAAACCCAACATAAAAAAGTTCATTGCAAATCCAATCCAAACTAAAACCTGAGCTCTCTTTTTACCATATAACTCACAAATAAGATCTGTTGCTAAAAAAGTAAATGGATATGCAAGAGTTCCTGCGGGTACTGTTAAGCTAAAAACATTAACAAATTTTGTCGTTCCAATAATATTACCAACAACAAGTGATGTTAAAAAAATGCTGCTGAGAAATAAAAAAAGCTTTTCTTTAAACTCCATAATAATTATTTCCCATAATAATCAGTAAATATGGTTGGCGTCTCCCTTAACCGTATTCGATAAAGCGTTGCACCTTTTAAATGAGGTTCAATTTGTATCCAAATAAACTGTGCCAAGTTTTCAGAACTAGGTTGCTTGTCCTTAAACCATTCAACTTCTCTTTCAAATTGAGTATGATCTAAAACATCTATAACATATTTATTGACAATTTTTTTTAAATGACCCAAATCCACTATAAATCCAGTATCTTCATCCACTTCTCCAGTGACCATTACCTCTAATATATAATTATGTCCATGAACTTTGGAATCAGGGCCAAAAACATTTTGATTTTTCTCATCAGACCAATCTTTATGTCCATATTGATGAGCTGCATTAAAGTAAAATAATTTTGTTAAATATAAATTTTTCATTTATTTGTATAATACAACTAATTATTGATATAGAATTTACTTATTAGTCAGCAATATTTAGAAAGTATTTATTTCAGCTGATGGACAGTATGGCGCAAGTACGCATTCATTACAATTCGGCCTTCTTGCGATACAAACTGCCCTGCCATGATCAATGATCATATGCGTTAAACTTACCCATTCATTATCATTAAATAATTTCATTAAGTCAAATTCTATATTTTTGGGGTCTCTTGAATTAACAAATTTTAAAAGATTCATAATACGAATCATATGCGTATCAATCACCATTGAAGGAATATTAAATATTTCTCCAAGCACACAATTTGCAGTCTTTCTGCCTACTCCAGGGAGCTTAACTAATTCCTCTAAATTATTAGGTACTTTTCCATTGTGATGTTCTACAATCATTAAACTTGCAGATTGAATATTGCGGGCTTTTTGATTATGGTACCCACATGAATGTATATCTTTTGCTAATAGGTTAACATCACAATAAGCAAACTCTGATAGTGACAAATACTTCTTGAACAAGTCATGAGTCACTTGATTTACTCTATGGTCTGTGCATTGAGCCGATAAAATTGTAGCTATCAATAATTCATGTGGAGAAGAATAATTCAGTGAACATTTTGAATCAGGATAATTTTCTTTGAGAACTCCAACAATTTTTTCAGCTCGTGCTGTTTTCTCAGATATAGTTTCCCTCACTTCAATATTTCTTTTAATATTTTTTTTATATTTTTTGCTATTGATGCTTTTGGCAAAATTATATCACACCCAATTGATTTATAATCATCAAAAATACCTTTAGTCACTTTATCTATATATCCAATTAGAGTTATACCGCTCTGGTTTTTTATTTCAGTGATAAATTCCTTATTAGCAAATTTCTCTTCATTTAAATCAATAATAGCAATTTCACAATGATCCGGTAAATCGTAAATAGATTCAGAAAAAGTAATATCAATATCCATATCAACTAAATGGCTTGATATCTCCGTTCCTTTTTTAAAATCCTTTATAAATAATGCAATATTTTTCATTTCAATTTTTTAGCACTGGTACAAGATCCCAATCAAAATCTTTACAATCAATTAATTCGCTATAAACTATTTCAACAACCTCAATAGAAGATTTCAAATCCCGAAGATTTATTCCTCGGTGCGTACCGTTATAATCATCAAATTTCTGTTGACATTTTTTTAATAAGTTCTTTGCACCGATTAGATTCCCATTACCTAGGTGAACAAAGCTTACAGACAATTGAATTAATCCTTGGATAAATTTCCTATCTGGAAAATTATAATCAGACCATAAGTCTTCCCATGCCTCATGCGCTTCAAAATACTCTCCTTTATCATATTCATCCAAACCTCTTAGGAATAGTTCGGACATTTTATCTGATTCATTCACTTATAATTACTGATTTTTTTAATCTGAAATGCTTTCCGTCAAAATGGACTTTGCAAGCTTGATGCAAAGGATCATGTTCAAAAAATATTGTCCAATTTTCTTCAACTGCTTTAGGCATTAATTTACTTTTTTCTTTAAGGGTTAACCCCGAATGAATATCATATCCCATAATCCATGGCAAAGGAATATGTGCAGCCATTGGTATTAGATCTGCCATATACATAATAGTTTCTGTACCATCAGTTAATTTTGGCAACATCATTCCAACTGTATGACCATATGATAATTCGATTTCAATGTTTGGCAAGAAAGGTTCTTTACCGTCAACTAAATCTATCATTCCGTTTTCTGCTAAAACTGACCAGTCATCCTTCATGAAACTACCTTGATCTCTTTCAGAAGGAGAGTTTGCAAGCTCCCAATTTTCCTTCTGCATCCAATAAGTTGCATTTTCAAAAACAGGAACTAATTTTTCATTAATTATTTTTGTATTCCCTCCAATATGATCAAAATGTAGATGAGTACAAAAAACATCAGTTATATCATCAGGAGTAAATCCATATTTTGATAATGATGAAGTCAAGTTAATTGATTCAGTATCAATATTATAAAGTGCTTTGAACTTCTCTTGCCATTTATCACCATTTCCAGTATCAATTAAAATTTTTCGATCATGCCCCACCAATAATAATGACCTTGTAACCATTTCTATACGGTTATCATTATCTGATGGAGCTTCTTTTTCCCATAATGCCTTAGGTATAATTCCAAACATAGTTCCACCATCTAATCCAAATCGACTTGTTTCAATACTATAGAGACTGTAACCAGCTATATTCATTGTAATAAATTCATAATTCTATTAGAAATATATGACAGATGTTTTGGATTTGCATTATTCGACAAATATCGAAGAGATTCCAGTTCAATAATTTTTTTCGGACTATCAATTAATTCTTCAGCAATTTCAATAAAATATCTACCCCCACTTTTAACATACTTTGATAGACCTAAGTTCACTTTATCTTGATTATTGACATTCATTGAATCAACTTCTTGCTTAGACAACCAATAAGAGATTCCTTGGACAAAACCTGACTTTCGAATTGAATTAAGATTCCATAGTCGATGTGCTGATGTTAAAGTACTAATTTGATTATTATAAATATTTTTATCTAAATCAAATTTGGTTTCAATATTCTCACGTTTTTTTGACAATTTTTCTTTTACTATCTCTTTTATTAAGCATCGAGTATAGTTCCATACCTCACTTTTGCCTTTATTAAAATTCATAGCTCGGTGCAAATGATACGCTAATTCTCCTAAACGATTAAAATCTTTTAAGGCGAGTTCGATTAGAATTTCAAAACCACTTAATCCATTTTCACTTACTAGATGAAGCCGAGCTGCTTCTTGCTCCATTTTATTATAATCATGTATTTCAGATGATTCAATTAAGTCTGATATAAATACTGTAAGTCCAATACCTTCTTTTACAGTTTGATCAAGCAAAATTTGGTCATCATTTCTTTTGGGATATTGATTCGATGTTACTCCTAAGGAATTCAGCAAAATTTTTGATGGTTCATCTTTATCATCACCAAGAATATTTTTTATTGAATTTAAAACAATGATAGGATGGTCAACTGAAAGACCATCAAATTTTGAAATTACGCATCGATCAAAATGCTCTTTAATCATATTTGCTAGTGACAAAATTTATTTTTTATTTTTTTTCTTAGGAGCATCTAAATCAAAGAATATGCTCAAAGATAACCCTGTTAAACGGGAATATTCTGAAGGAAAGCCTGTAGTAGAATCTTTCATCTGTTTATCAGAAAACCTTGGGGGGTTATCAGGTGCTTTGGGATCATATTTAGGATTAAATAATTGATTGATTGGCAATGAAGACGGGTCATGAAAATAACCAAATTCAACACCCCAACGTGGATTCGATTGAAAACCCATTAATAACCCAATTCGATTACTAGAATTATTAGTAATTCCTTTTTGTATAATCATCCCTCTGAAGCCCATCCATCGTGATTTAAGAAAACCAGTATCTGATTTGTTAGTTTTAAATTTGTAGTAAGTAGCATCAATATTATAATTTGGATTTAGAGACCAAGCTAAATTCACTAAATCCCATTTGTTTTCTTTATGAAAAACAACCCGGCTATAATCAATCCCGGTACCATAAATTGGCAACCCGACGCGAAATCCAATTTCACTTTTATCACTAATTCCTCTTCTGTACCACATATAAGGTGCAACATTTTCGACAGATAAGGCATAACCTTTTTTTGATTTTCCAGCCTCAGGCAAATGGGGATTAATCACTGGATGTGATGCACAACCTGTGAAGACAAGAACACATAGCTCTAGTGAAATAAGCCATCTCATAAATTAAAAATAAGTTTTATACTTAGAAGAAAAAATGGATTTCGTATCAGGTATTCTTTTTAATCCATTCAGTGGTTATTGACTTTGGTCTCATAATTGGTATTCCCATTGCACGATTAATTACCATTTGGGCAATAATACCCATTGCCCTCGATATACTAAATAATACTGTATAGTAATTAAACTCTTTTAATCCATAAAAATACAATAGTGAACCTGAAGCAGCATCTACATTGGGCCATGGATTTTTTGCTTTACCATGTTCTTTTAATACAGAAGGCACAACTTCGAATAATCTCTCAACAATAGAGAATATTTCATCATTAACAATATGATCCTTTCCAAATGATAAGAATGCGGTAAATCGTGGGTCAGGACATCTTAGGACTGCATGGCCATAACCCGGGATAACGCGACCATTCTGCAATCTATCCCAACAAAACTTCTCTAACTCTTCCTTATCAGGGGCACCTTTAAAATGGTCATGGACTTCCAAAACAAATTTTAAACATTCTTGATTAGCCAAGCCATGCAATGGGCCAGCAAGGCCATTTAGGCCAGCAGCTACAGATAAAAAAGGAGAAGACAATGCAGATGAAACTGTTAATGAGCTGAAAGCGCTTACATTGCCACCTTCATGATCACAATGTAACATTAAATAAAGACGCATCAATTTTTTGAAATCATCATCTTCAAAACCCAGCATATGAGCATAATTCCCTGCCCAATCTAAATTGTCTGTTGGTTCTATAAGGTCACCTTTATTATACCTCATTCGGTAAATCCCTGCGGCAATACCTGGCAAAGCGCCAATTAATCTAATCCCATCATCTAACGTCCATTTCCAATAATCTGACTTAGGTGTTCCCTCATCATATTTTTTCACAAATTTACTGTCTACTTGCATAGATTGGATTGCTATAGAAAGCATTGTCATAGGATGAGAGTTATCAGGCAATTTCGAAAGAACTTCCCAAATATATTCAGGTACATCTTGATGAGCTCTAAATTGTTGTTGAATATCTTCTTTAGCGGCTTGATTTGGTAAATCACCAGTAAGCAATAAATAAAATGCTTCTTCAGGTAAAATATGTGTTATATCAAGTAGTGGGTAACCACGAATTATCAAGCCTTTATCAGCTGAAACGGCCGATGTTTCACATATCAAGCCCTTTACACCTCGCATACCACCATAGGCTTGATTGATACTAACATCACTAATTTTATTTTCTCCATGTTCCTTAAGAAGAGTACTTACTTCATCTTGCCAATGCGATATTTTTTCAGATAATACTTTTTGGAGCATGGTGACCTAATTAATAAAATTTATTATTTAATCCGTTACAATTTAATAAATATAGTTCTTCAAATCATTTTAGAATATTGATATAATCATCAAAATTAGACAGAGTTAAATCTGCTAATTCGCAAATATTTTTTCTTTCAACATTTTCTGTAAATGCAAAAAAGTGTGTTGCTGGACCATCTAATTTTATTTCATAATCAGTATAACCATCGCCAATTACATGAACAGTGCCATGTATACTAAGTAATTTTGATTGCTTAACCTTACCCCCATTTTTAGACATTATGTTATCTTGATTGATGCCAGTTATTTGTTCGGACGAATTATATATAAAGTCATTAGCAAAAACATTTGAACTTGATATTCCAAAATCATCAACTATAGGAACAATTAGTTCTTTAAAGCCTCCAGAAAGAATCATGATCTTATTATTATTTTCAATGAAAAAAGATTTATTCTTTGTAAACGAAGGTGTCACACATTCTGAAAGTATTTTAGAAACAGAGTTAATATCCGATCGATTCAAATTAAGGACTTCCATACGCTCATCTAATGATTGTTTAAAAGGAATATCACCATTCATACCAGCATTTGTTAAAGATTTAATTTTATTTAACATTGTTTGAGAATCAGGCTGGTCACGCAATTTATATTTAGCTAATTCATCTAATGATTCTTCAGTAATAAAAGTGCTATCAAAATCAATAATTATATAGTCAGGGATCACGTTATATTATTTGAACAAGTCAGATTTGACCAGATTTTGCGCATTTTCTAGATCTTCAACAAAATCAATTTCAATACATGGTAAATCAGACACATCCTCATAAAAAACTGGGTGGTTAGCTAATATTGAGTGCATTGCAGCTTCAAAATAGTCTGACTTGCCCCCTGCATTAATTAATTTATCAAGGGACTTAAAAAACATGCTTGAAAAGTCTTGAGATAATTTTGCTACCCCAATAAACTCACCAAGACAATTATCCTCAATTAAATCTTTTCCAATTGCAACAAGCCGTTGATCCTTGCCTTCAATTACTTTTACTTCTTCCCTGCCACATTTCTTAACTTCAACTGCAAGAATAGTTTTATGGGAAGAATTCATCAATCGTTCAAGTACTTCATAGGGATATAAAACATCAGCATTCAATAAAATGAATTGATCATTATTCACCTGCTCATCGCAGAGTTGTAATGAGTATGCTGTGTTCGTTTCAAAATAGTGGTGATTGATAACAAAATTAATATTCAAATCTGGGTAATTAGTATTTATATGATCTATTAATATTTCTCTATGGTAACCCACTACAATTATTATATCATTAATTCCCGAGTTTTTTAGAGAATCTAATTGATGATTGATTATTGGTTTTTCACCAACTTTAATCAAACATTTTGGCATATCATAGGTGAGAGGATAAAGCCTCCTTGATACCCCTGCAGCAAGTATAACAGCTTTCATAGGCTCCTAAATTACCGATTATACTAATAGTGATGAAAAATAAATTATAAGGTTAATTTCTTATCAAAGAAAAGTAGCCCAAAACCTAAATTTATTTATGAATCAATTAACCATATTTTACGTTTGTAATTATTTTGTATTATTAGTTTATATATTTATAAATGCAACCTTCCTTGGTAGAGGAGAAGTTGGATTCTTTCACCTTTTAATGACTATAAATACTCCATTTTTTTTGGTGATGATTATAAAAGGCATTACAAAAGGGCTTGGCAGATTATTTAAGTCTAGTGAATTTGGATTTCGATACTTAGCTGTTTTCTTTTTTGCCTTTACTTATGTTTTTACTGCTATTGATGCAAAGGTATTATCTATTTATCGAGATCACTTTAATATTCAATTATTCAAGATTTTATTTGAAACTGGTGTCATGCAAGATATGGGTGTCCAGTCTTCTGATATAATTACAATAACTATACAAATTCTATTAATCATAGTATGGTCAGTTTTCTCACTTATTTTATCAATTTGGTTTTATAAAAATAAAAAAAGTCTGGTCCCACACTTTATCCAATCACATATACAAATTGGATTTAAATCAATAATTATATTTTCTATAATTGAAAAATTATGTTTTTCTTATCTACACTATACAGAAAGGGAGACACTGAATCACTATTGGAATTCCGTGCCATCTTATACACCACTTAGAATGAGCAAAGTATGGACTCCAATTCTTAATCCGCCATCAGATATTGAAATAGCTGAAGCCAATATAACATGGGATTTTGAATCAGATTATTTATCTCAACAACAATTATTTGATAATAATTTGAATGAAATAACTGCACAAAAAAATAACATTAATATTGTTTTTCTTGTTTTTGAAAGTTTGCGATTTGATATGGATGACCAAAAAATTATGCCAAACTTAAATCGATTAAAAAAAGAATGGATTTCAAGTTTACAACATTTCAGTAATAGTAATTGTACAGGTAATGGTACCTTTGGAATATTATCTGGGCAAACTCCATTTTATTGGTATCCATCGTACAAAAATGAACTTCAGCCAACGGTATTATCAGTTTTTGACGCTCTTGGATATGATATAAATATTTATACAACAACTGCATTAGAATATTCTGATATGGATAAACATATTTTTACTGAGGCAATAGACAATATATATAAATTTACAAATTATGGTGGTGGCCTTGGCCATCCAATGGTAAAAAGAAGTGATTTATATAAATGGGATGAAAGAATGGTAGACACATTTTTAAATAATTTTGTTAATAATAATAATGAACCATCACTTAGCTACTTGTGGTTCTATTCAACTCATTATAATTACTATTTTCCTGAATCATTTGGAAAATTTGAACCATATATAAAAAGACATTATCAAATCTATGAAAAAGGATTACAAAAAGAGTCCGATCTTGTATTCAATAGATATAAAAATAGTGCTCACTATGTTGATTCACAGATTGGGAAGATAATTGATAGTATTGAAGAAAGTGGAAAAATGGAAAATACTATTATTGTTGTGGTGGGGGACCATGGTGAGGAGTTTAATGAATTTGGTAGATTCGCACACTCATATTCATTCAAAAATGTTCAAGCTTCTACACCATTTATAATGCATATCCCTAATAATATGGAAACACAATTTAATATTACTAGCCATGCAGATATTATGCCAACTATTATAGATTATCTAAATATCTCTATACCATTTGAAAGATTTCTTTCTGGAAAATCACTACTTAAATACGATGCATTAGATGATTATGCGATCATTCAAGAATGCCAAATTGATAGCCGTCCAAAAAAGTTTCTTATAGCTGATAAAAATTGGAAAATGGAGTTTAGATTATCTGGAAATAAAATAGAATCTGGAAAACTGTTTTCAATAAATGATGAGCCAATAAATAACTTAGAAACTCATGGTATGGATTTTATTGAAATAAAAAAACCATTACTTACTAAAGCAAAGAACAATCTTAATCATTTTTCAAAATCAAATTAAATACTATCTAATGATTTTAAAATTGCACCAGGTTGAATTTTTTCCAAACACAATAAAGGGTTTTTCTTATTATTGCATTTATTCTTTAAACATGGGCTGCAATAAACATTTTGATTAAGCACAAATGTATTTCCGCCGATTGGCTTTGTTAGCTCAGAATCGCCTGCCCCAAATAAACTTACAGTTGGAATGCCTAGATTGGAAGATATATGCCCCAATCCGCTATCAGTAGCTATTGAACTTTTACATTGTGATATTATAGCTATACTTTGTCTTAAACTATAGTCACCTGCAACCGATACTATATTTTTTTTATTTAAAGTTTTAATGATTACTTTTGCTGAAGGTGAATCATTAATACCTCCAAAAATTAATACATTCTCTTTATGGATATCATTTAGGATAGTAATTGCCTTAGATATAGGAATACTTCTTGAACTTGCTACGCTAAATGGGAAAAAAGATATGGGATCGATTAAATCTAATTTAGTTAATTCTTTTTTTGCCCAATCTTTCTCATCATCGCTGAGTACAATACCTGGATCAAAACAATCATAATCCCCCAATTCTTTATCAATAAGATTAATGTATTGAAGATAACGATGTATTTTACTTTTAGGACGTTTTACAGCTTTAGTCAGCATTCCTGTCCTTCCTTGTCCTCGATAACCAATACGTATTGGTGAGCCAGATTTATAAGCTAAGTATGCAGCTCGATAAGAATCAGAAAGTAGATAAAACAAATCAAAATCATTAGCTTTCAAATTTCTTCCAGAATCCGAAGTTGTTTTTATACCTGATAGATCTTTCTTTTCAAATTGAATAATTCCATCAAGTGAGGGGTGATTTTGAAATACAGGTCCAACATGTGATTTACATATAGCTAAGATTATTGCTTTAGGATATAAATGGCGTAATGAATTGATAAATGGTATAGCCATAACTGAGTCCCCAACCCAATTTGGGCAAAAAATACCAATCCTCAATTTTTAGCTCCTGACAAATTTGATTCAATAGCATTAACCATGCGAAAAGATGCCTTCCCATCAACTTTAAACAAATATTCTTTTTGAGCACTTAGTCTTTCAGATTCTAAGTCATCTGGATGTTCTAACTCATGATAAACTAATGAGACTAAATCTTCGGGATTATTAAATCTCATAGCAAAATCAACTTCTTCCATCCTTTTCAAATCCATTTTTTTTATAAATCTTTTTTTAAATATTTTATGCTTTAATCTCAATTCATAACATTCAGCCATTATTATAGGTCGGTTCAAGTATAAATATTCAAACATAGTTGATGAAATGTCTGAGATTAAAAGATCTGCGATACTATAATATGGAATGATATTATAGTCATCTTGTGGAGCTAAAAAAATATTCTTATTATTTTCTGCTAGTTGCATCATTGCTTTACTTTGGTATCTGTATTGGTCTTGATACCAACTAAAATTATGTAATTTGATTACCAAATTATTTTCACAACTTAATTTTGGTAAAATAGGGATTAATTTGTCAATAGATGATGGGTAAAAGCTTGGAGCGTAAAGAATAGTTTTTAAACTATTATCTATATCCATTTTAGCAGTTATTTGATTACAATCATTTGTTACTAATGGATCACACTTTGTAAAACCACTAAGAACCAGATTATTATGTCCATGAGAGCTCAACTCTCTCATCCTAGGTTCAGATTCAACAGATCTAAGGTCAATTCTCATATCAATATCATTATAGTAGGATTGTTTCAATCCAATACCATGATATATCATTACCGTAAGTTCATTATCATTAATCACTTTCATTAGTTGTCCTACATTTCCCACTACTATTACATCAAAAGATTTTTCTTTGATCTTTGATATTCTCAACTCTTCAGATTCCGCGACTATAGTATCAATGTTTATTTTTTTACATGCACTTATAAATGTGGATTTTTCCTCTTTATGCATGATGAAAGGCATAGATGCAAAAATCTTAAATTTTTTTCTTTTTTGCATTTCTTTTATCACAGGGATAAAGTTAGGTAGGTAATAAAGATGATGGTTTTCAAAAAGAACTTTTATCATTTTAATTAACAACTAATTTTTTATACTCTAAAAAAACTGCCTCAGGATCTATATTTTCTATAGATAGTGAATCTGATTGAATAATTTTATGTGTTGTCCAAAATGGTTTATACCGATCAAGATTTTTATTATCGCCAGAAAAAAGACCTAATATTGGTGTATTAGCAGCATCCGATAAATGTATCATTGCTGTATCTGAAGAAATAAAGATTTTTGATTTTTGGATAATAGATGTTGAATCTAGAATAGATTCAAATTGAGTGTATTTTTTGATGATATTGCCAAATTTCTTTTCCAACACTTTAGATTTAGATTGATCTTTATTCATAGAAAAAACATTAATTTTTGTTGACGGGTCATTACGCGATATCAAATCTATCAAATTAACCCATTTTTCAATAGGCCATATTCTATAGTTACTATCAGCTGAAATATTAATACATATTTGTTTGCTTATTTTTTTGTCGGTTTCAATTTGAGGTATCCATGAAATCAAATTTATTGTTGGATCATATTCCCTTAACAATAAACAGTTTTTTTCTATTATAAGTTTAACATGATCATCATTTAATTGATAATTATAGTGTTGATTTTGTTGATTATCAGCAATACAGACTTTTACTTTTGCATTTACTTTCTTTGCTATTTTAAAAGCCGTTATTGATGGATGATCCTTAGGGTTGTAAAAAAGGTCATATTCATTTAATCCTAAAGATTTCCAAAAATTTTTCCCAGATCTGTAAACTAATGTTTTGCTAACTAACTCCAAATTGCGAAAGAGATCAACATTTTTTCTTGAGCATAGCACATGTATTTCACAATCCTTAAATATAGATTTTAATCCGTAAATAAGTGGGTAGAGTAATAATCCATCCCCAATTTTTTCCTGCGATTGAATAAGTACTTTGTTTAGTTTCTCTGGAAGAGAATAATTTGGCTCTTTTTTGGTAAATGCATTATAAATCCTAACCTTTAATTTCCTAGGATAATGGTTTGGATTTTCTTTGAATGAACGAGCCTGACTAACGATACGCTTGGGCATATTGATTATAAAAATATGACTCTAATTCGTTTAACATTTTTTCTAAACTAAAATTATTATTGACATGTTCTTTTGCTAAAGAACCCCAATTTGCAATCTTTTCACTACCATGGTTTTCTAAAACAAACTTTATTGCCTCTTTAACCGGTTCTGGTCTCATAGGATCAAAGATATATCCTGTCTTATTATGATCTAAGAGTTCAGGGACTCCATTGACATTTGCAGCAAGGACTGGCTTTCCTAAAGCCATACTTTCCATAACAACATTTGGCATTCCTTCTTTTCGTGAAGGCATAATAACATAATCTGCTGCTTTTATAATAGAAGCTAAATTATTCTGGAAACCTATCAATTTAATATTCTGAAGATTATAGTTATCTATTTGATCTTGTAACAATTTTCGTTCTTTACCCATTCCAGCAATTAATATACTAAATGGTCTTTTTGAACTACTTATTGAACTAACAGCTTCTATTAATAAATCAAAGCCTTTTTGTGTTGTTAAACGACCAGCAGCTACAAAAACCAAATGATCCTTTGGAATATTCCAAATTGCTTTTAACTCAATTGGGTCAACTTGATTATTCGATTTCAATCCATTATAAATTACCGTTGTTTTATTTTTATCCATCCATTGGAATCTATTATAGGCTTCTTTAATTGATTTTGAATTTGTGATTATTCCATCTACCAATTTCATAGTCATTTTATGTTTCCACTTATCAGAAAATAATTGAATTCCATTTCTAGCAATAATCACTGGAATTTTAGCCCACCTCGCTGCGATACCTGCAACTCTAATATCTTTATTTAAATTAAGTACAATTACATCGATTTTTTTCCGCTTCAATAGCCACTTTGTATGAATAATTTTAAATGGGTTATAATCAGCATAAATATTTAATGGAATGATATCTAAACCTGCTTCTTCTGCTTTAGTTAAAAATACTGAATTTGACTTTCCAGAAAGAATTACGTTGTGTCCTCTTTCATTTAATCCCTTCCCAGCAGTAACCATCCATTTTTCACCACCACCCCACTTATGCGCTGATATTGAATTGCTAAAAAATATATTTAATTTTTTTTTCATTTAATTAAACTGAATATCATACAATTTTCTATATAAGCCACCTTGATCATAAAGATTTCCATGGCTTCCTGTTTCAACTACTTTACCCTTTTCTATTACAATTATTTTATCTGCATTTTGAACAGTTGATAATCTATGTGCGATTACTAGTGTGGTACGATCTTTCATGAGTGCTTCAATGGCCTTTTGAACTTTTTTTTCAGATTCGGTGTCTAGTGCTGAAGTCGCTTCGTCTAAAATTAATATGGGAGGATTTTTTAAAAGTGCTCTTGAAATTGCTAATCGTTGTTTCTGCCCACCTGAAAGTTTTGCGCCCCTTTCACCAATTAATGTATCAAAACCATCTGGGGTTTTTTCAATAAACTCCAATGCATTTGCAGCCTCAGCTGCTTCATGTATTGCTTCATCGCTTACATTTTTTTGAGCATACGCAATATTATTTTTTATTGTATCATTAAATAGTATTACTTCTTGTGTGACTATACCCATATTCGAACGCAGAGATGATAATGACAATTTTCTAATATCATTCTCATCAATTTTAATTGCACCATTAGAAACATCAAAAAATCGTGGAATCAAATCCGCTATTGTTGACTTTCCTGCACCACTTGGCCCTACCATTGCAACAACCTCACCCTTGTTAATTGTAAAACTTACTTGATCTAATACCTGTTCATTACCTTTATTATACTCAAAGTGTACTTTTTCAAAACTGATTGATTTATTAAAAATTCCCAAATCAATAGGATTTGGATCTTCAACAACTTCAGATGGAGTATCTAATAATCCAAAAATACGCTCAGCAGAAGCTGCGCCTGCCTGTATTTTTAAATTCACATTACTTAACTGTTTGATAGGTCCAAGAATCGAAAATAAAATTAATATAAATCGAATAAAATCTTCAGGAACTAGACCTCTATCCATTAGAACCTCTGTTCCCCCATACCAAAGAAGAACAACACCAATTATTACACCAAAGCTTTCAGTAACTGGTCCTGAGATCAAATCCAATCTTGCGCGTTTTAGCAATAGTTTAAAGTACTGGCTACTTTCTTTAGTAAACTTTTTAATTTCTTCTTTTTCATTAACAAAGGCCTTGACAATTCGGATCGATGATAATGTTTCTGTTAGGATCTGCATAATTTCCGCGATTTTTTGCTGAGTCCTTCTTGATTTTCTTCTAATACTTCTTCCAATTCCAATTATAGTAATTCCTGCAAGGGGAATAATGATTATTGCAATAATTGCAAGCTTCCAACTAATGATAAATAATAAAAGAACGAACGTTAATATATTTATGGGCTCAACAAACAAACGTTGGAACACTACGCCTAATGCTATTTGAAGCTGCTCAACGTCATTCATAACTATAGAAGTAATTGAACCCGTATGCCTTTTATGAAAATAGCCTAATGAAAGTGTTTGAATATGTTTATAAAGTTGGTCCCTAATATCTCGTACCAATTTTAGTTCAACTATACGAAGAAGTAGATTTTTTATATACAGAAAGATATTTTTTATAAAGAAAACTGTCAATATCGCAATGCAGAGAATCTTTAATGATTCTGTAGGTGTTTCTCTTAATATTAATAGGTTTGTCCAATATTTTAGTTTTTCATTTGCTGTTAGGTTACTTTTAGATGCCCACTCTAATTGAGATTGAACAATTTTGTCAAAATCTGTAAGAACATTATTGATAAATGATGCTGTTAACCAAATTGAAGCACTATTCAATAAAACAAAGATGAATGCCGAAATTGTAGAAACAAGTATATAGGGCCAAAAGTTAAATAGGAGTTGGCCCATCCGTCTATAAATAGAACCAGTCATTAGATATAATTATATTAACATTTAAATGAGTCTTCTAATATAGAATATAAGTGGAAATTAATGATAGTAAAACGACTGCTTTTATTTACTAACTTTTGGGAAAATCATCTTTTGGTGCGGAATTCCCACTTCATCGAACCTTGGGCCCATTGAATCAAACCCAAGTTTTTCGTAAAAAGATATAGCTGATTCTTGTGCATTTAAATAGATTAATTTAGAATGATCTAATTGATTTAGAATAAACTTTGTCATCGTAGTACCAACCCCATATGATCTATACTCACTTAATACAGCAAAACGTTCCAATTTTATACCTAAATCAGTATATCTCCATCTAGCAGTCCCAACATATTCACTCTCAATATTTGCTAATACATACGTCGCTGAATCTTCATTCTCATTTATTTCCATATTTTCTGGAATATTTAATTCTTGAATAAAAACAATCCGTCGAATTGAAAGAACTAATTCTTTTTCTTTATCATTTTCAACAATCTTTACATTTACTTCCATTCACTTAATTTCGCTGTATAAATTAGATTTTCCAATAATTTCATCCAACTTGTGCGAACCAAACAAACATCCTTAATTTCTTACATGAGAAGCAAAAATAAACAAATTCTTGTTGTTGGAGATCGGATATTAATTCGACCTGATCGGGGAGAAAAAAAATCTAAGGCAGGACTTTATCTTCCACCAAGCGTTGTTGAAAAACAAGAGATTCTCAGCGGAATTGTTGTTGAGGTCGGTCCTGGAATTCCATTAGGTAATCCTGATGAGGATATTGAAGAACCTTGGTCAACTAATAATAATTCTACAGTTAAATATATTCCAACTCAAGCTGATGTGGGAGACATGGCATTATTTTTAAATAAAGCTTCTATTGAAGTAAAAATTGAAAATGAAGATTATTTAATTGTTCCCCAATCTGCTATACTGATTCTCATAAGAGATGACATTAATAGCTTAGCTGACTAACGAATAAATAGGCCTATGCCTTCAGCTGGTATATACATACATATCCCTTTCTGCAATATTAAATGTATATATTGTGATTTTTATTCTGTTGTAGATCAAGAAAAAAATATCCCAAAGTTTTTTAGGGCATTATTTAATGAAATTAAATCATGCAATACAGATACAAGCGAATGGCAAATAGATACAATTTTTATTGGTGGAGGAACCCCTAGTTTAATTGAGCCTAATCTCATCTCTAAACTCATTGAAGAATTATCAATGAAGTTTAATTTATCTGATGTTAAAGAATTTACAATAGAGGCAAATCCCGGAGAGGCAAAATTTGAATATTTAAAAGAATATAATGATTTAGGGATAAACCGATTATCGATAGGAGTTCAATCATTAGAACCAAAGTTACTTGAGTTTCTTACTAGAATTCATAATCCTTCTGATGTATTCCACACATTTGATAATGCTCGAAAAGCAGGGTTTAAAAATATTAACTGTGATTTGATTTTTAATATCCCAAACCAGTCAATAGATACTTGGAAACGTGACTTACAAAAAATAATTGATTTGGACCCCGAGCATATATCATGTTATTCATTAACTGTAGAGGAAAACACCCAACTTTTCCAATATGTAAAAAATGGAAAGGTTAAAATGCCAAACCAGGATACGAATATTGATTATTATAAATTGGCTCAGTTGATATTAGCTAAAGAGAACTTCAATCAATATGAAATTTCCAATTGGAGTAAACCTGGGAAAGAATGTCAGCATAATTTGCATTATTGGAAAATCGATCCTTATTTGTCTTTTGGGCCATCTGCACATAGCTTTGATGGAGAAAAAAGATATTCGAATATGAGAAATTTGAATCGATATATTAAATCAATAGAAAAAGGTGATGATTCAAGAGATTTTAGTGAAAAAGTAACAGAAAAAAATTACACCAATGAATTAATTGGATTTGGATTAAGAATTGTAAATGGAATAGACTTACAAAAAATACCATCTTCATATAGACAATCAGTAAATGAATCAATAAAGTTAAATCATGAAAAATGGGGAAATCATTTTAGATTAGAAGAAAATAAATTAAAATTGACTAAAGAGGGATTCGCTTTTTCTGATTCAATTGCTATTGATCTTATGATCTAATAATATTTTCTATAAGCTATCTTTTTTTAATGTTAATGAAACCGGACAATGATCTGAGCCCATAATATCAGGATGAATTTCCGCATCATCTAATTGTTCTACTAATGTTTCATTAACAAAAAAATAATCTATCCTCCAGCCAATATTCCTTTCTCTAGCACCAAATCTATATGTCCACCAAGTATAACGATCAGATTCAGCATGGAAATGACGAAAAGTATCAACCCAACCATGAGAAATGTAAGTATCTATCCTCTCACGTTCTATGGGCATAAATCCAGAAGTTTTTTCATTTTCTTTAGGGCGCGCTAAATCAATAGGATGATGTGCGGTATTCCAATCGCCAGTTATAATTACATTGTTACCATTTTCTACTTGATCATTTACAATAGGTAGTAACTCATCATAAAAATCTAACTTGTAATTAAGTCGTATATCATCTTTTTGTCCATTAGGAAAATAAATATTGTAAAGTAAAAAATTTTCATGCTCAGTAATTAGTACACGGCCTTCAGAATCAAACCGATCAATCCCTAATCCTTCTTGAACAAAATAAGGTTCTTCCTTACAAAAAGTAGCAACTCCACTATAGCCTGCTTTATCTGCTGAATGCCAATAAGTATGATAACCATGATCTTCAATTAATGAACTGCCTAATTGATCCACACGGGCTTTTGTTTCTTGCAAACAAAGGATGTCAGGTTGAGTTTGATCCAACCAATCTAGAAATCCTTTCCTTTCTGCAGCTCGAATACCGTTAACGTTCCAACTATATAACTTCATATAAATACAAATTTAAGTCATGAAATAGGTAGGTCTTGATGAAAAAATCATATTTCATTCCATCTTGTTTTGAAAAAATACAAAGAAGTAAATTATATACTTAATTTTAATGCATAGATGGAACCAGAATCAGTAAAAGAATTAATAGCAAAAGGTATACCTGATGCGAAGATTGAGGTGATAGATACAACGGGGACTAAAGATCATTTTAGTGCCGTTGTAATCAGTTCATCTTTTGAAGGACTATCATTGATAGATCAGCATAAGCAAGTCTATAAAGCTGTTGGTGAATATATGACAAAAGAAATTCATGCACTTCAATTAAAAACTTTTTCACCTGAACAATGGGAAAAAAATAACTCTTAGGAAATATAATGAAACTATCAGAACAAATAAAAAATGATATCGAAAAAAACCCAATAATCCTATATATGAAAGGTACTAAAGACATGCCAATGTGCGGGTTTTCTAATCAGGTTGTTCAAATTCTTAACCACTATGGAATTGAATACAAAGATGTAAATATCTTAGAAGACCCTGAGATTAGAATAAGATTATCTGAACAATCAGGTTGGCCTACAATTCCCCAACTTTTTGTTAATGGAAAACTTATCGGAGGAGCAGATATAACCATGGAATTACACCAAAATGGTGAGTTACTTGATATCCTTGATGTTGGGGATAAATAATATATAAGGTTTGCTGATTAGTGAATAAGAAATATAATTTCGCAACCGCTTTATATATATAAATATAATATGTTGGCCCGTTCGTCTAGTGGTTAGGACTCAGGATTTTCATTCCTGCAACAGGGGTTCGATTCCCCTACGGGCTACAACTTTTTTTGGAAATAAATCTTCTGTATAGGTAATGAATTTGCCTTTTCATCCATTCTTTGTTCATTTCCCAATCGCATTTCTTTTTGGTGCATTGATTTTTCATTCAGTTTACCTATTCAAACCTAATTGGATTTCTCGCGTTATTAGTCTATGGCTAGTTGGATTATCAACTATCTTTTCTATCTTTGCATCTATATCAGGGGAAAAGGAATTAATTAAAGCCGGTGAAAAAGGTTACTCATCTGAAATCTTAGATTTAATGAAATTACATGAAATAATTGGCAATATTATAACTTGGGGATCAATAGTATTTTTTATTACCTGGGTATATATGTTTTTTAATTACAAGGATGATAAACGAATTGATAAACTGATTTTGGCGTTTTTATTTTTATTTGTAGGGCTTGTCTTTTTTACATCTTACTTAGGTGGAACTTTAGTATGGATTTATGGAGTTGGAACACCTTAACTAATTTGTAATCATTCCCTTAACAACTGAACCGTGCGCTCGATTAGTTTTATAGTCAAATCCTAATAGAGAGGAAATAGTTGCTGCAATTTGATTTGTATAAATTGTTTTAGAATTTGTTATTTCACCCTTTGATTGCGTATCGGGCCCAATGATTGCAGCCCATACATTTTTTGCATTGGGAACACTTGCCCCATGGCTTCCCCATTTATCATTTAAATATTTCCCTCGACCGTGATCTGTTGTAATAATCAAAGTTGTTTTATTTTTATAATTATCTTGAGATTGCAACCAAAGCCATAAATTCTCTATATAATTGTCCAAACGCTTAATTGCATAAAGATAATTATCATACTTGATATCGTGAGCAAATTCATCAGTCTCATCAAATGCTATATATAAAAATCTAGGCTTATTTAATTTTAAATATTCAAAAGCATATTCATATGTAAGAGCATCCCATCTTACCCCACGACCATAACCAGGATAAGGCATCTCAGAAATGAATGAATTCATCCATTTTTGTTTAACTGTAAGTGGACTATCATTTAAAGGGTATGCACCGGAGTTAATGGTAAATGAGTTACGTTCATTATTAATTATCCAATCAAAAACATCCCAAGAGGCAAATGCTGCTACTTTATTATTAAATCCATCTTGATTATTTATAAACTCTAAAACATTTATATTAGGATTATATTTTTTATCATTACTATTAACGCTATCATCGTTAAAGCCAGTAAGTAATTCATTGTAGCCAGGATAAGAAAAAAAATAGGGGTTAGTTAATTCCATGTTGCTCTGTTTTAATCTGTTTCCATAGATCTGACCTTCGTGAAAAATCGTTCCCCAAAGGAATGGCAGTAACTTCTTTCGACGCACATCTTCATCATCATCCCAATAAGTTTCATTTGTTTTTAAAATATCAGAAACGAGCTTTTTATTACTAATAATATTCGGATCAGCACCACTAAAAATTTCTTCCCATCTAACACCGTCCAGCGTAATTAATACTACATTATTAGTATTGTAGCCATTAGCATTCTTGGTTTCGTTATTACTGCATCCAATAACAAAAATTAGAAAAATTATTTTTTTCATTTTTCTTCTGGTTTTAAATACACTAAAAAGTGACTTGCGTAAGTAGATGAAAACAATCCATATCCTCCATTAATATTTGAATTAGGTAATGTATAAATATTTTGCCCTAAAGGATCACCTTTAAGATATTCAAAATAATTATTGTCAGTTGCTTGAAAGGTAATCAGTTGTAATCCATAATAATTAAAAAATAACCAACTCATATTAACAGGCGAGGTTTCTACTGTCCAAACAAATGGATTCTGCCTATAAGGGTTGTTTTTCTCATCTCGATAATAGGGTCCTTTCCAAATATTATAAACCCGAGTTGTATCATAAATAAGATTGATGTAGGTACTATCTCTTAATCCATTACTATTATAATCCAAATCTTCAGGCTCTAGCCCCCATGTTTTATCTTCAAGTGCTTGTGTTAAAATTCGAACAGTTGAATAATCTTCCGCATTAAAATCAATCTCAAAAAATGGATAGGATGCAAAACTTTCGGTAAAACATTCACCAGATCGATATCTAACAGTATCAATTTGGCCTGTTGGTACAATTCCGGATTCAGTAAATGAGATATTATTTGTATTGATATGGGCAACAGGGATTGATTCACCCTTACACCTATATGATGCATCTTTGACCGATTGAATCACCATTTTTTCTGGCGTAGTAGTTTCAGCTGTTAGTTTTTGACCATCCACTTCGACAGTCAAAAAATATTTTGTTCCAGGTTTATAAATGTAATCTTTTCGCGTTAGATAGCGACCCGGCTTTCCCAAAACTGGAGATGCTATTTCTATTTTCTCACCATCAGAAATCTTTACTACTGCATTAGAAATCCAAAGCTGCTCAGCATCAACTTCTTCACCTATTTCTGCAGTTCGAGATACATAAACTGTATCAATCATAGGTAGATTTGCTTGAAGGTTAGCATATACTGAAATTTGTTCTTGATATGGCGAATCGATATCTTGGAAGTCACATCCAAAAAAAATCAGACCTGAAAAAGCAATTAATTTATTTAAATACTTAAAATTCAAAAGTAATACCTATAGTTGGAATAATTGGAAAAAGATTTATATCCTGTCTTTGTATCCGACCTTCATCAGGCTCATCTACATTTGTTTCTCCTATATCAGGACGTTTATTCCCGTTTTTATCATGTTTTTTTTCTTCCCAATCACCATCATCATCTATGCCATTATATACACTACCAAGACTATATCCATATCTGAAAATATTTTTTCGGTTATATGAGTTAATTATTTGGAAATAAAGATCGAATTTTGTGTTTTTTATTTTTGAATGTCTTACCATTCCAATATCTAAACGGTGGTAAGGTGGATATCTCCCTCCGTTACGTGTCCCAGGAATAGTTCGATATCTAAATTCAGGGTCACCCGGTAAATTTTCAATGAAGTAACCATTGATAGGTGTATGTGCCTGACCTGATTGTAAAGTCCATTTCCAGTTTAACTCATATTTTTCATTAGCTTGATAACTGCCAAGGATATTTAAGACATGGCTACGATCCCAATTAGTAAAATATTCCATCCCATTCATTTTTTTTCGACTAACTGACCAAGTATATGCTACCCAACCAGAAAGTTTTCCAGCAGTTTTTTGGCCAAAAAGTTCAAGGCCATATGCATATCCATCTGCTTTTGTCAAAATATCAGATAATTTTTCTGACGGAATATCTCCATCTGTCGATGCTGTAGGATCTTCAAAAGTCAGTAGATTACTTATATCCTTGTAATATCCCTCTACTTGGAATTTATAGCTTGATCCAATGTACTGCTCATAACCTAAAACAAATTGAGTTGACATAGCGGGATCAACAGAATTATCAATAGCAACCCAATTATCTAAAAAGGGTGGATTAAAATCATCCTGAAATGTCTCTATGAATTGATGATAGTTGCCTATAGCCATATTTATAAATTGAGAAGGATTAATTATATATTTAGCACCTAATCGGAAATCTGGATATAAAGGTTTTTCATGAGCAGTAAACGTATTTAATCGAATACCGGGTTCAATAATTATTTTTCTATTTGGCTTCCATTTAACTTTTGTATATAATGATGTCTCAGTGGCTTTATTTGGAAGACCAAAAGTAGAACTATCTCCAAAAGAACTTTCATAATTAATCGAATAGTTTTTGAGCTGCCCACCAAAAAATACATTAAAATTCTCACTTGAAAAATAAGAGAGATCTCCAGAAGCGGTTATATCATCAATATAATTTTCACTGTTAAGTCCAAAGTCACCACCTAAACTAAAACGAGTAAAAAAACGACTTTTTGCCAATAGAAAATTCCCAATTAATTTTTCAGCAAATACGCGTCTATATGAAAAACTCCCTGTCTGATTGCCCCAATATGCTGTTAGGTCTAGATCATTAAATGAAAAATCATCTATTCCATTATAAAAACTAAATGAGATACGATCTTTTTCATTTAAGTCAGTAAATACATGACCCTGTAAATCGTAAAAATAATATGGAGGTATATTATCAGCTGTTTCTTTAGGTAATACCTTGGGTAATAATAAATCAAAATAAGTTCGTCTTCCCGAAAAAAGCCAAGCACCATTCAAAAAAGGTCCTTCCATTGTTGTTTGCGCAGATAATAATGAAACGCTGGCTTTCCCTTCAAATTCGTTTCTATTACCCTCTCTACTAGTAATGTCTAATACTGCAGAAAGTCTACCACCATACTCCGCATTGTATCCTCCCTTAATTAATTCTGCATCTTTGACGGCATCAACAATAAAGTTTGAAAAAATACCTCCCATATGAGAAGGGTTATAAACAGTGATTCCATCTAATAAAATCAAGTTCTGATCAGTATTTCCTCCACGAATAATTAATCCTGTACTTAATTCTGAATTTGTCAGGACACCTGGTAAGGATTGAATGGTTCTAAATATATCAGGCTCAGCAAGAGCCGGTTGAGCTTTTAGCATCCTCGGGGAAAGGTTTATGCGGCTTGGTTCAATTTTATTCAATCTTTCAATCTCCTCTGCGGTAACATCAATCTGAAGAATCTCAAGAGCTTGAACTTCCATTGAAATATTAAGATTAATAGATTTATTTGGATTATCATTCTCAAAATTTATTTTCTTTTCAAATCTTTTGTAACCAACATATGAAGCCACCAAGGTGGCCTCCGCCATTTCAATCCCTGAAATAACATAATATCCATTTATATCTGTTGCCATTCCCTTTCCATTCTCTTGAATAAATACGTTCGCACCAATTAACGCTTCACCAGATTTACTATCAGTAATAAAACCAAATATTTGGTTTGAATTAGTCTGAGAGTAAATCAGATTGATTAAAAGAAAAGGAATAATAAATAATGATCTATTATTTTTTACCAAGTAAGTCATCTAATATTTTTTCCGCATGAGTATTAACATTTACTTTATTATAAATTTTTTCAATTCTACCATCCTTATCAATTATAAAAGTCATCCTTTTTGGCCAGGCTATACTTGCAGCTCCATATTTTGGAGCTACTTCTTTCTTATAGTCTGATAAGAAATGAAAAGGTAATCTATATTTTTTCTTAAACTTTTTTAACGCTCTTGGCGAATCATAACTTATTCCAAGAACTTTTATTTTTGCTCTCTTATATTCTCCATAAATGTCGCGGAACCCGCAAGCTTCTTTTGTTCATCCAGGGGTATCCGCTTTAGGAAAAAAATAAACGATAAGACGTTCACCAGTATAATCAGATAATTTTCTAACCTTACCATCTTGGTCTTTTAATGAAAAATCTGGAGCAATGTCACCAACATTCAATTGCACTGATTGGTTATTAGCAAAAACAAGAGCTAAACCTCCAACAAAAAAGACAACCAATAGAATGGCTAATATCTTCATATTAATCAATTAAGTTATTTATTTAGATAAGAAAGTGTTTCAGTATTAAATGGTATTTGTTCAATTTGAAACAAATCATAGAACTCTTTAGAATCACAAACATTTCCTTCTAACAACATTGTAATTTGATCTTTTGTTATAGGGAACCATGAGAATCTTCCCAGAAATGTTGCTAAGATTTGTACTCCTATTGCAGGTGCAGGTACGGTCCATTTCTTCTTTCCATATGATTTTGCAATAGTGGTAATTATATCTTTCCAATAATAAGCCTCACCTCCGAGCGAATATATTTTTTTTATTGATTCTTTTAACTCAATTGATTTTACAAAAAACTCAGCAACGTTATTTATGTGTATAGGAGACATTGCAAATTTTCCTGCATTCATTGGATTTAGACCTGGATGGAAATTAGGAGCTGGGAAAGGAAGACTTAACATGTCTTTCTTAAGTTGAGAACAAAACTCAGGCCTCCCCCCACCTCTAGGATCACCAAAGATCAATGATGGACGAAAGATAGTCCAATCTAGATTTGAAAATTTTAAATATTCTTCAGCTAAATATTTGGTCCTTTGATAACCAGTTCCATCAACTTTAACGCCATTGGCACTCATCATTATAAACCTTTTCACACCTAATGCCTTCGCAACATCAATACATTTTTTTGCTGCTTGAAAATGTAACTGTTCAAAGGTTGCACCTTTCTTAGGAAACTCACGAATTATACCTATACAATAGATCACTACATCCGCAGATTTGATAGTATTCTCAATTGATTCAATCTCACTAATGTCTCCAGATATAATTTTACATTTATCTGCATTAATTAGTTTTGACTTAGAACCTTTTCTAACTAAGACTAAAGGCTCGTGGTCATTTTTTAATAGCTCATCAATAATATATGAACCCACAAATCCAGTTCCGCCAAATATAGCGATTTTCATTTAGCTGTTCCTTTTATAGTTTTCATTATTTTCAAAATTTTTATTTACTAATATATCTTCTATAACTTTTCTACGATGGGTAAAGATTTTTTCTAAATCTCTTTTTATCCATAAAAAGTGCAAAACACTACCAAAAACCCCCATAGGAATACTATAAATTACCTTATCTGAAATTTCTACACCACCATCAACCTTTTTAAATTTATGAGTATGATGCCAAAAGTTATAAGGACCTTTAATTTGTTCATCAACAAATTCATATGGTGGATTATACTTTGTAATAAGTGTACGCCAATGAACCCTAATTCCAAATAGTCGTATGGTATAATCGATTACAGTCCCTTTATCCATATTAATAGGGATTGGTGTTAATATATTAAATGAAAGTTTTTCAGGTGTAATGGTTTTGAGGTTTTCTGGCTTTGAAAAAAAGTCAAAAACATTTTCTATTGAATCATTGATTATCTGAGTTTTATTTAATTCATATAATTTCATTTTATATTTATGTTCCTATAATCTTAAGGTATAATTGATTTTTAATGAGCTTATCTTTGATATGGTTATTAAGTCAAAATCAAATATTTGATCACCCAAACTCATCCAGTTATGTGTATAAACTAAGAAAAAATCACTTCCTGGGCGGATGGTATGCTGTAGTTTAGCAAATAAACCAACGGCATTTGATACGTTATCATATTGAACATTACTAAATATAGCAGTTCGTGGAGTTGGATAAACTCCTAATTCAATGTTGTATAATTCTGTATTAAAATTACTACCACTTAATTCAACCTGATTGTTTTCATACTCTGTCTGAATATTGAACCCAGAAAATGGTTTGACCGAAATTTGACTTTTCAATGTTTTCTTTTTCCCAGTCCAAAAATCTCCTGTTTGATACTCTAATTCTGTTGAAAGCATCCTTTTCTCAGATGTTTCAAATTTAAATTGAAATTCGCTACTACTATATTCTTCAATGGGAATAGTTATATCTTCATAAATAGTAAACGGTTTATCAAGATATTCTGTCAATTTTACAATTTTAATGCCAACCTCATCTTGACTTTCAAATCGTATATTAAATGGAGTAAAAGTTGTTTCTTTTTTTAACATATTATTATTTAAATCAGTCATATACTCGTATTGTATTCCAAACTCTACTTGACGAATAAACTCATATTTTTCTGGGCGCGGATTGTAGCTAAAACTTGGTTGTATACGCTTAAATCCATTGCGCCTACTAAAGCCCACTGCAGGATTATACATATTACCAAATTCACGGTAAGATACATGCGTTCTAATAATATCATTTGGATAGGTTAATCTTAAACCGCGCGTAGAAAGATCAGAAATATTAAGGTCTTTTGTATTTAATGGAGCTGTGTGAAAAACAAAAAATGTTTGAAACTGAAGATTTTTATCACCCATAAATTCCGAGGTTTTCAAATCTAAGTCTGCACCATAAAGGGTTTGATCTAATCCCGTAGAATCTACTTTCCCTTTGCTAGTTGAACGATCAGTAAATACTAAACCTAAATATGATTGTTTTAATAATGCCCTTTTCATCCTTGCAACAGTAAAGTTTTCACCTGGCAAACTTTCAACAGGTTTGGTTTGAGCCTGTATTAAACCAATCTCGTAATCACCAATTTGTCCAGATAATCTACCGCCATAGTTTATAGGTATCTGCTTTCCTTCTGATAAACCAATCCTCCTGCTAAAAAATGGTGTTACATCATTTCGAGGTGAAAAAGAATATACTCCAGCACCCTCCAGGAAAAATCCGCGTTTTTCAGCATATCTTAGCGGAAATCGTGTTAGGTTTACTCTTCTTTGATCAACTTCTGCTTCTGCAAAATCTGTATTATAAGTTAATGAGGCTCGCAATCCCGGGGTAATGTTCATAGAAATATCAAAACCTAAATCGCTGAGATTATCATTTTTCATTTTTTCATCTATTTCTACTTTTCGATTATTCATGCTCAGATAAGGTTTTAGTTCGATTCCTCTCCCTTGCGTCAAATTTTTTAATCCAGAAAGATGCCCTGCATGAATTGGAGAGGTTAATTTTTTATTTCTTTGAAAACCTTCCCATTTTACATCTTCATTTTTTCTGCGAACTGTACGTTGAAAATTTATCCCCCAAGTTTCCAGATTAGGGTTAAAATTTAATGTGCGGAAAGGAATAACAACTTCTACTGACCAACCTTCCGGTAAGATTACGACTCTAGCATCCCAGATTCCATTCCAATCTTTATTCGTTCCCCAGTAGGACTCGCTGCCAATAATGAGTCCATCACCCATAAGACCAGCAGGATTTACTTCAAAAAAATATCCTGTACGGCCATCAAGAAAAGTATCTAAAATCCACATGAATCTGTCATCGGTGCGAAGGCTCTGATCTCTACGTTTCTGATATGCAAGAATTCCATCCGGATTACTATCAAATAACATCGCACCGATATAAAGATTGTCTTCATCATATATTACATGAACTTCTGTTTTTTCAGTGCTAGGAGCTCCCTCTTTTGGATCTCGTTGAATAAAGTCTTTTGCAGGGGAAACCATTTTCCATTCAGGCTCATTCAATAATCCATCTAATTCTATTTTACCTGTAGGTATTTGTTTAGTTATTATAACTCGTTTATCGCTTGAGCCTTCTTCCTGATAAAATGAAGCTGCATTAAGTATGCCAAGAGAAATAATAAGATTTAAAAATTTAGACAAAACAATTATTTAGATTGATTAGTTAATGAGCCATTGAAATGATCAGCTAAAAAAATAGTTCCAAGAAATAAAGTCATCCCATAAAAAATATCTTCAAAAGGGATTGTTCCAATACGTATTCCCATATTGTGATCATTATTATACCAAACAATTTGATCAATGATAAATGATCCAGTTAGAATGCCATTAACAATGAAAAATGGTATTAAGATGAATACATATGAAACAAGAAAATCTTGTAATAAAGAAATATTTTTATACATAACAAGTGTAAGAAGAAGAATAGTAAATGTGAATGTTATAGTTGTATATAATTTCCCAAAATTCTGAAATAGAATAAATAATAAAAGTCCAATTATGATTTTTACAGTCAATCTTGACTTTGATTCAGATAGTCGCAATTTTGGATTCAATTTGATTTTATTATAATGAATGAATAATGAAGCGAAAGGAATGCACAGAAAGAATAGCCATTCCTCTAATGGAAGGAAGAGGATATTGAACCCAATTAAATATTGATCATTGAAACCCCAAATACCCATTCGAGTAAAAATAATATCCCAGATTAAATAAATAGTTGTCATAATAATATAACCTGGAAAAAGTTTTTTCCATATTGGGAAAAAACTAGTTTTATGATAAAATGAAAAAATAAATGGAATGAGTATGGATGTTATATTTATTAATAGATATAAATAATTATCCATTTTCTATTTCTCCATTAATTTAAATGCACGTATTGGAACAAAAAGCATACCAAAATACTCGCAATTTTCCTTTCCTAAATTTGAATGATGAATACGATGTGCAAATAAAATACCTTTTAAATATTTATTTTTTGGTTTTTGAAAAATTTTTAATCTGCGATGAATAAAAATATCGTGAACTAACATATATGCAATACCATATAGCAGAATTCCCAAACCTATGTATATTAACCAAGTTGGCTCATAAAAACTTCCCACAAAGAAGCAGGTAATGCTTGGAATAGCAAAGACAAGCGCAAAAGAATCATTTTTTTGGTAGGGCTTCCCGGTAAGAACGTGGTGATCTTCATGCAAAAACCAACAAAAACCATGCATCACATATTTATGAGTCCACCAAGCAACAAATTCCATTCCAAAAAATGCACCAATAACTATTAATAATTCAAACATAAGGCTCCGAATTTACAACTTAGATTTGCTTAGGGTTTCATTGATAATTGAAATCATCCATTGATTATATATGCTGTAGTCTTGAGGGGATCTAATCAATGAATTAAATAAAAGAATATCTTCTTTAAGTTCATCATGATCTGATAAAAAAATAGGAACATTAGCATTATATAGAATTCTCAAACTTCTCCCATCAAAACTTTGAGGATCTAATTTCAAAGAACGATCAAGAGCCTTATTTGCTTTTCTACTATAAATCAATTTGTCAATTGGATTATTAGAATAGAAAGCCATTAATGTTAGAGTCCCCCCATAAAAAGCTAATTTTGTTGGAGAAGAATTTAATTCATCATCTTCTTTTAATAGCTCAAGGAGTTCCAGGCATGTTTCTTCATCTTTAGTAGACGCTTTATACATTTCCCGAACTGATAAATCACTGATTGTATTATTCGCAAATAATAAAAGTATAAATAATACCATCATTGTTAAGCTCTCCTCATAAATAATGAAAATAATAGAGCTGAAGGCAAAAGCATAAACTTTTGAAAGTTATTTACTCGTATCCGTTTATTTAAAAGCTTTGAAGCAGGCGTTAATTTTAATTTTTTTAATAATTTATTATAATATCGATATGCTAGATAAACCCCAAGGCAACTTGATCTTGGCAATCGTTTAATTCCATTAATTGCTTCATCAAAATCTTTTTGAATATCATTTTCAATTTGTTTTTTTGAAGACTCATCAAATTCCCCATCCATTTCAAGCTCAGGAAAATATGCTCGACCTTTTAATTTATAATCCTCATGAAAATCTCTTAAAAAATTAACCTTTTGAAATGCAGAACCTAATTTCTGTGCGTATATTTTTAATTCATTATATTTTTTTTGATTTCCATTTAGAAAAACATAAAGGCACATCAGTCCAACAACTTCAGCAGAACCATAAATATATTCTTCATAAGATTCTCTATTATAGTTTTTATTAGTTAAATCAGCTTTCATACTTTTAAAGAAAGAATTAACTAATTCGATATCAATTTGATAAGTATTAACAACATTTTGGAAAGCATGGAGAATTAGATTTGAACTATATGAATTTTTTATTGATTCAATAGTTGATTGATGAAAATCATCAATTTTTTTACTTTGATCTATTTCAAAAAAAGTATCAACGATTTCATCTGCTACTCGTACAAATCCATAAATACTATAGATATCATTTCTAATATTTCTTCCAAGACAAAAAATCCCTAAAGAAAAAGAAGTACTATAAGTTTTTGTTATACTTCTAGACGCTTTCAAACTTGATTGGAGATATCTTTCAGAATTAGTCATTTTATCTCAATATCAATTTGATCAGCTACTATTTTCCCAGACACAATTGAAGGTGGCATCCCTGGTCCTGGAACTGTTAATTGTCCTGTATAATATAAATTATTGATTTTTTTGTTTTTTATTTTGGGTTTTAAAAAGGCGGTTTGAAATAAAGTATTTGCTAAACCATATGCATTACCTTTAAATGAGTTATAATCTGAAATGAAATCTCGGTGAGCATAAGATTTTGAAAATACTATGTGATCATTAATATTTTGATTAATTAATAATTCAATTCTTGAAATTACCTGTTGAAAATAATTTTTTCTAATCTGGTCATTATCATCCAAATTAGGCGCGACAGGAATTAGAATAAATAAAGCCTCTCCATCTTTAGGCGCAACTTTTGGATCTGTCTTTGATACGCAGGAAGTATAAAATAGAGGTTGCTCGGGCCATTTGGGATTATCATAAATTTCTTTAGCATGTTTTTTGAAGTCAGAATCAAAAAATAAAGTATGATGAGATATATCTAACTTTTTATTTAAAGCAACATAAAATAACAATGCACTTGGTGACATGATCCTTTTTTCCCAATAAGATTTTGAATAGTTGCGATTTTGCTTTAGCAACATAGTCTGTTCTACATGATGGTAATCAGCATTTGCAACAATTATGTCAGCATGATAAGATGATTTATTTGTCACAACCCCTGTTGCTTTATTTCCATTCATTGAGATTTTATTTACAGGTTGATTAAATAAAAAGTTTACACCTTGGGATTTTGCGACTTCATAAATAGCATTTGCTACAGATCTAATTCCACCGCTAGGATACCATGTTCCCAAAATAATATCAGCATAATTCATTATACTATATAACGCGGGTGTGTCTGATGGTTTTGCACCCAATAATAAACTAGGAAATTCTAACATTTGAATAATTTTATTATTAGAAAAATGTTGACGAATATGTTTGCTAATTGGTCTAAATAAATTCAGCTTCCCCAATCGTTTAATTAAATCAAAATGTATATATTCTAAAGGAGACAAACTTGGTTTATACATAAATTTTTTAACAGCTACTTTGTATTTTTCTTCTGCATCATCAAGGTATCTTTGTAAAGCTTTTCCGGCACCTTCTTCTAGCTTACTTAAATTTCTTTTTAATACATCAAGATTTTCAACTAAATCAAAATAATCTTGTTGACCAAAATAAACTCTGTACCCAGGATCAATTCGTATTAAATCATAATAATCATTTGTTTTTTTATCAAAATCTGCAAAAAAAGAGTCAAATATATCTGGCATCCAATACCAACTTGGTCCTGAATCAAAAGTATATCCTTGCTGACTTACAGTTTGTAATCTTCCTCCATATGTAAAATTTTTTTCAATAACAGTTACGCGATGTCCGGCCTTCCCTAAATAAGCTGCACACGACATACCGGCTATACCTGACCCAATAACTATGATTTCCTTAGACATGATTACAAATTTGATTTCTTATTAAATGAACAAGTGCAAATTAACTTTGAAGATTAGCACTGTATTCAAAAAATTTATTTAAGATCATTTACGATAATCTAAAGGCGGCTTTCGTTCTCCAAGAAGTGAATAATAATTAAATTTAGGACCGCGACGTTCTATCAATTCTTTCTTAGCATTTTTAATAGTTTCAGGATCATTATATAAATCAACTGCTGTCCCAGCAATGACCTTAGCAGCATTCATCATACCTTTCATACCAATACTCATTCCTCCAGCTGATACAGCTTGCCATGTATGAGCGGATGTTCCTGGAACCCACGTAGCTATTCTGAGTCTCGCTGTGGGTACCATCCAACTAACATCACCAACATCAGTTGATCCCTTACCTTTTCTAAATCCATAAGGCTGTACTTCACTAGCCGATTCTAATTCTAAACTGGGATTACGAAGTGTTTTATAAATTTCAGCAGCAAATTTCTTTTCTTTACGGTCATAATTAACTCCACCAATAGCTTTTAAATTATTATACATTATTTTTTGAGCAACATCATTTGCCAAGACTGGTCGATTTCCATGAATAATCTCATATTCTAAACGTGTACCTGTACCCAACGCTGCACCTTCAGCAGTTTTAATAAGCCGGATCCAAATATCTTCTAAAATATCTACATTGAAATCTCGAACATAATAGAATACTTCCGCATAATCAGGTACTACATTAGGAGCATTTCCACCTCTTGTAATTACATAATGTATACGAGAGCCATCTGGAATATGTTCGCGTAAAAGATTAACCATATGATTCATCGCCTCAACTGCATCTAATGCGGAACGACCTTTTTCTGGGGCGCCAGCTGCATGAGCTGAATATCCATGAAATCTAAATTTTGCCGATCTATTAGCCATAGATGTTCCTGGGTTTGCTGCATTTCTATCACTCGCATGCCAATCCAAAACTATGTCCACATCAT
>JAYZKF010000056.1:0-7303 GCA_036163755.1 Fidelibacterota bacterium | reverse complement strand
AGCAAATTGGATCTTTCTGATGGATCCAAGCTTCAAGCTGACTCATATATTTTTGCCTGCGGTCCTTGGTTAAGCAAGATATTCCCAGATGCGTTAAAAAATATTATTAAGCCAACACGTCAGGAAGTTTTTTTCTTCGGAACACCTTATGGTGACTCGAGCCTCTTTGAATCAAATATGCCAGTATGGGTAGATTTTGGGGAAAAATTATGGTATGGTATTCCTGGAGCAGATTGGAGAGGTTTTAAAGTTGCTGATGATACTAGAGGTGCCAAATTTGATCCAACAACCGGTGATAGAACAGCATCCAAAAGCGGAATATCTTCCGCACGAAAATATCTAGCCAAAAGATTCCCTGCAATGAAAGATGCACCATTACTTGAATCACGGGTATGCCAATATGAAAATAGTCCTGATGGACACTATATAATCGACCAACATCCAAGTGCGGAAAACACCTGGATAGTAGGCGGAGGATCTGGCCATGGATTTAAATTAGGACCTGCTCTTGGTGAATTTGTAGCTGATCGCGTGATTGGAAAAAAGGATGTAGATCCATTCTTTGCACTATCAAGGTTTAATAATGATTTGAAAAAGAAAACCCAATTCAATTCTTTCTTACCTGGAAGTAGTTAATATATCATGAAAAGATTGTTATTAATAACGATCATATTGGGTTTTAATTGTGGAATTCCTAATAATAATTCCAACCTACTATCAAAAATTTTCCAATCCATGCATAGTGATTTTTCAAAGATAGTTGAAAATCCAGAAGAATTTCGAGTTCAAATAATTTATACTCAAATTGATAGGAATAATAAGCAGGTGCCAATATTTACTTCTCATAAGTTCAATGTTAATCCAGAAAAATATTTTTACCCTGCAAGCACAGTAAAATTTCCAGCTGCCGTATTAGCGTTAGATAAAATTAATCATTTTGAATCTTTTGGCCTTACAAAAGATTCAAAGTTAACTATTGGTTCAGATCGCGGTTGGATGGAATCAGTAGATAATGATTCTTCATCTGAAACTGGTAATGCATCGATAGCCCATTATATAAAAAAGATTTTTGTAGTATCTGATGACAATGCTTTTAATAGAATTTATGAGTTTTTGGGCCAAGATTACTTCAATGAACGAATGTGGGGCATTGGGTATCCAGATACCCGTTTTCGCCATAGACTTTCTATGAGACTTAGCGCTGAAGAGAACAAATATACTAATTCATTTGATTTTTTCTCTGATAAGGGAAATAGATTATTCAGCCAACCTTCTAATTATTCTGGTATAAATTTGTCATTGAATTCAAAAGAAAACTTTATTGGTGATTCCTATCTTTTAGATGGTAAAAAAATTGATAGCCAAATGGATTTTTCTCAAAAAAATTATTTTAAACTGACAGATCAGCATCGATTTTTACAACAAGTTATATTTCCAGAATTATTTAATAAAGAAGACAAGTTATTATTAACAGAGAAGGATTATAAGTTTTTATATGAGTGGATGTCAAAGCTTCCCAAAGATAGTCAATACCCAACCTATCCAGATTACAAACAGTTTCCTGATGGATTTTGTAAGTTTTTTATGTTTGGTGATAGGAATGATTATATCCCATCAAATATTCGCATTTATAATAAAGTTGGAATGGCCTATGGCTTTTTGATTGATAATGCTTATATAATTGATACTGATAGTGGCGTTGAATTCTTTTTATCTGCTGTTATCTATGTAAATAGTAATGGTGTGTTAAATGATGATGATTACGAATATGATGAATTGGGCTTACCGTTTTTGTCAGTGCTGGGACAAAAATTGTATGAATATGAAATTTCAAGAGAAAGAAAAATTCGCCCTGACTTTTCGCGGATTATTCATTAAAAAAATATATAGTTCTTCATCTATAAGTTAGTTGTCCTTTATTTTTAAGCATGTGGATCATAAGATTATTTACAAAATCAGTATATACTATTTTACTTTTATCGTTTACCCTTTTAAATGGTGAGGATCGTCCACCAAATATCATTTTACTATTTGCTGATGATGCAGGTTATGGTGACTTTGGATTTCAAGGTAGTCAAAACTTTGATACACCAAACTTAGATAAACTCGCTCAACAAAGTATAGTTTTTAAACAAGCCTATACATCTGCAGCTGTTTGTGGTCCTTCAAGAGCTGGATTGATTACAGGTCGTTATCAACAAAAATTTGGTGTTGAAGAGAATAATGTACCTTCATATATGAGTCCAGCAGGTCTAACTGGGGAGAATATGGGTCTCCCACTCGATCAATTAACCATTGCCGATCATTTGAAATCAATTGGATATAAAAATATTTATTTAGGAAAATGGCATTTGGGTGGGGCGGATCGTTATCACCCTCTAAAGCGTGGTTTTGATGAATTTTATGGATTTCGTGGGGGAGCACGAAGCTATTGGCCCTATGATAATCCGCCTAAAGATCCATTAAGAAAGTTAGAGAGAAATTATAATAATTTTGAAGAGCATGATGGTTACTTGACAACGGTTTTAGCTGATGAAGCTATATTGTCTATGGAACGAAATAAAAACGACCCATTTTTTATGTTTGTATCGTTTAACGCAGTTCATACTCCGATGGATTATTTAGAAGAAGATTTACCTCCAAAAAATAAAATTCAAGATGAGAATAGGAGACAATTGTATGCAATGACCAAATCTATGGATCGTGCATGCGGTCGCATATTAGATAAATTAAAAGGCTTAGGTCTTTCTGATAATACACTTGTCATTTTCACAAATGACAATGGTGGTGCTTGGATAAATTATTCATCAAATGGATTTCTAAGTGGTGTGAAAGGAACACATTTAGAAGGAGGGATTAGAGTTCCATTTTTATTGTCTATGGGAGATAGGTTTGGTGAAGGCAATAATTTTAATTATCCAATTAGCACATTGGATTTACTTCCAACTTTTGTAGATATTGCAGGTGGTGATGTTAAAAGTCTAAAAGATATTGATGGGAAATCATTAATACCTTATTTGGAGGGAAAGAAAGGAAGGCCTCATCAAACATTATATTGGAAAAAAGAAACCCGCGCTGCGATTAGAGATGGAGACTGGAAATTGATTCGTTTACCAGATCGTCCTGCTTTGTTATATAACTTAGCTAAAGATGAGACTGAAGAGAAAAATCTTGCAAAAAGATATCCCAAGAAAGTAGAAGATTTATATAAAAAGTTATTTGCTTGGGAAATCACGCTAAAGCGATCTCTTTGGATGACTAAAAGACAAAATAGTAAACGAGCTATGGATACTTTTGATAAATATAAAAATTAGATGAAGCATTTTTTATTATTATCGGTCGTTTTGATGGGTTGTAATCAGCAACCATTTAATAACAAGCCAAATATTATTTATATATTAGCTGATGATCTAGGATATGGAGAATTGGGTGTCTATGGACAGGAAATTATTGAGACCCCACACATTGATGCGCTTGCAAATGATGGTATGCTTTTTACAGATCATTATTCGGGTTCTCCTGTTTGTGCACCATCAAGATCGGTGTTTATGACTGGTCAACACACTGGTCATACACCAATACGGGGCAATGATGAATGGAAAGAGCGGGGTGATACATGGAATTATCAGGCAATGTTTGATAATCCTTTTCTTGAAGGCCAAAGGCCAATTCCTGATAGTACAATTACTATAGCAGAGGTATTGAAATCTGCTGGTTACTCTACTGGAATGGTAGGGAAATGGGGTTTAGGAGCCCCAACTACTGAGGGGCTTCCTAATAAACAAGGTTTCGATTTTTTTTATGGATATAACTGTCAAAGGCAAGCGCATACTCTTTATCCTATGCATCTATGGAGAAATGATGAACGTCATCTTTTAAGCAATAAAAATGTACCTCCCCATGTTAATCTTGAAGATAACGCAGATATAAATGATCCTCTTAGTTATTCAGATTTTGAATTAATTGACTACGCACCAGAATTAATGCATAATGAGGCTTTAAATTTTATAGACAAAAATCAAAATAACCCTTTTTTCCTTTATTATGCATCGCCGCTTCCTCATGTGCCACTACAAGCACCAAAACGTTGGGTAGATTATTATCAATCAAAAATTGGAAGTGAAGAACCTTATACTGGAAAATCTTACTTTCCTAATTTGACTCCACGAGCAACTTACGCAGCAATGATTTCTTACCTTGATGAGCAAGTTGGAGATTTAATTAAGAAATTGAAAGATATTGGACAGTATGAAAATACTTTAGTCATATTTACAAGTGATAACGGCCCCACTTATGCTGGAGGTGCTGATACTCCATTTTTTGATAGCGCAAAACCCTTTAAGACAGAATATGGTTGGGCAAAAGGCTTTGTTCATGAAGGTGGTATCCGAGTTCCAATGATTGCAAGTTGGCCAGGAAGAATAAAAAGAGGAAGTCGATCAAATCATATTTCAGCTTTTCAAGATATGATGCCAACATTTTGTGATATAATCGGTATTTCTATTCCTAATAACACTGATGGTATAAGCATGAAACCGACACTTTTTGGTAAAAACCAATCCAACACTCATGAATACCTTTATTGGGAGTTTCCAGCCTATAAAGGTCAACAAGCGGTTAGAATGGGAAAGTGGAAAGCGATAAGAAGAAATATATTTGATGGAAATATGAAAATAGAATTATATGATCTTAATTCAGATTATAGAGAACAAAATGATGTTGCTAGTGCTCATCCTGAAATTATTTTAAAAATTAAGAATTTTATGGTTGATTCGCATACTAGATCACATTTGGAAAGATTCCATTTCTCTCAATTAGGAGATTAAATTCTTTGATGATTTTTTTGCTGTGTTCTGTATCAATCTACTTAAGGAGTGTCTATGCGTAAGGCGCTGATATTAATTATTGCAATAAATAATATTTTAATTTCTGGAAACTTAAAATCTCCAGCTGAATTTTTAGGTTATGAGCTTGGAGATTATTTTACTGCTCACCATAAAGTTGTGGCTTATTATGAGCACGTTGCTAAAGAAAATTCAAATGTAAAAACTATATTTTATGGTGAAACTTATGAGAGGCGACCTTTGATGACCGCCATTATATCTAGCGATCTAAATATGAGCATGTTAGAAGAATTGCGTGTTGATAATTTAAAGAGAAGTGGAATAATCAAAGGAAAACCAAAAAACAAAGAAGTTGGAATAGTTTGGCTCAGCTATAACGTTCATGGAAATGAAGCTAATTCAACTGAAGCAGCTATGAAAACTCTTTATTCGTTAGCAAATAAAAATAACAAAACCACTCAAAAATGGTTAGAGAATACTATCGTTATCTTAGATCCTTGTATTAACCCTGATGGTCGTGATAGATATGCTAATTGGTTTAGGATGATTGGGAATAGATGGCCCGATGCCGACCCTAATTCAAGAGAACATATGGAACCATGGCCCGGTGGAAGGACTAATCATTATTATTTTGATTTAAATCGGGACTGGGCATGGCAGACTCAAGTAGAATCTGTAGCACGAATAAAGCTATATAACAAATGGCTTCCTCACGTACATGTTGATTTTCATGAGCAAGGAATAAATGAAGAATACTATTTTGCCCCAGCTGCAGAGCCATTCCATGAATACATCACAAATTGGCAGCGTGACTTTCAAACAATGATTGGAAAAAATCATGCCAAATATTTTGACAAAAACAATTGGCTCTATTTTACTAAGGAAGTTTTTGATCTATTATATCCAAGCTATGGAGACACTTATCCAACTTATAGTGGGGCCATTGGTATGACTTATGAGCAGGCTGGACATAGTAGAGGAGGGCTAGCTGTTGAAACAGATGATGGCGATACTCTCACTTTAAAAGATCGATTAACTCACCACCATACAACAGGATTATCTACTATAGAGGTTGCTTCCAATAATGTTGAAACAATGGTTAGTGAATTCAAAAAGTTTTTTTCAGAAAATAAAAATAATCCAAAAGGTGAATATAAATCATATGTGATTTCTAAATCTAATTCTGAAGATAAATTAACTGATTTAAAAACATGGTTAAATAGTAATGGAATTCAACATGGGACTGCTAGCATCACTAAAACTCATAGAGGATTAAATTATAAAACTGGAAAATCCGAACAGGCAAAAGTGATAAAAGGGGATTTAGTTATATCCGCTTTTCAGCCTAAATCAATTTTGGTACAAGTTTTATTTGAGCCAAAGACATTGCTTAGAGATACATTAACGTACGATCTAACGGCATGGGCAATCCCGTATGTATATGGATTGGAAGCCTATGCAATTAAAGGTGATGTTAAAATAACTCCTAATTCAAAAATCGATAAAGCAAAAACTATCGTATCTACTTCAAACAAGCCTTATGCTTATATATTACCCTGGAAGGGGATTAAAGATCTTAGATTTTTAGCTTATTTATTTAAAAATGATATTATTGCTCGTGTTTCAATGGAATCATTTACTATAGATGAGAAATCATATGATCCTGGGACTCTAGTGATAACTCGAAAAGGGAATGAAAAGCAGGGAATCAATTTTGATAATGTAATTCAAAATGGAGCTAAAATTTTCAATCGGTCATTAACTCCAGCCTCAAGTGGATTTGTTTCGAAAGGGAAAGATTTTGGTTCATCTTCAATGAAAGTTATTAAAAAACCTAAGATTGGGGTAGTAGCTGGTAATGCTGTTAGAAGTTATTCATTTGGTGAAGTGTGGCATTTTTTTGAAAGGCAAATTGAGTTTCCTGTTACTATAATTGATAAAAACAATTTCAGTTCTGTGCCCAAACATGATTATGATGTTTTTATTTTGCCATCAGGCAATCACTCCTACATAGACAATGAAACAAGAAACGAATTGCGTCACTGGGTTCGTTCAGGTGGTCGTTTAATACTGATGGATTCAGCAATGGATCGATTTGTAGATCAAAAAGGCTATGGTCTTAAACAATTCTCAACTGATGATGAAAAAAAGAATTATGAAAAAAAGCAGAAAAAAAGAGAATTATCTGAGAGATTGAATCCATATAAAGATCGTCAAAGAGATAACCTGAGTTATAATGCATATGGTGCAATTATTAAAATTAATTTAGATAATACCCATCCATTAGCCTTTGGTTATAATAAAGACTATTTTTCTTTAAAACTTCGTAATCGTAGATATGCTTTTCTAACTCGAGGATGGAATGTTGGTACGATTCAAGACTCTTCTTCAGTAGTTAGTGGTTTTGTTGGTTATAAAGCTAAAGAAGATCTTAGAGAGTCAATGGTATTTGGAGTTGA
>JAYZKF010000055.1:0-5012 GCA_036163755.1 Fidelibacterota bacterium | reverse complement strand
TGATTAGTAATTGATTTCATAAAGCATTTAATAACCGATCAATTTGCTTAGTTGTATTATAAATGTGAGTTGATATACGAATTGCATTATGATTATCTCTCTGATGTTCATCAATGTGCGTTTTGATTTTCTCCTCAATTAAAGGCACCGCTTCCATCGCATCCAAACCTTCTTTTTCAAAAATAGTAGATCCTGGAGCTGAAATGTTATTTATTTCCCCACTCAAAATCTTTACTCCCTTAATCTGTTTAAGACCGCTTTTCAAATAGTCGGATAGATAACGACATCTTTCTTCAATATTTTCTTGACCAATCTTGTTCACAAAATTAACAGCAGTTAATATTGCTGTACGCACAGGAAAATCTTTTGTACCTGGTGGATCAAAACCGGGCGAGTTTAATGTCCCATCCATTGTAAAAGCTGATTTAATACGATCTCTTGACTCTTTTTTTATATATAGAAACCCAGTTCCAGCAGGTGCAAGTATCCACTTATGTAAACTTACTGCATAAGCATCACAACCTAAATCATGAAGGTTTATTGGAAATTGCCCAACGGCTTGAGCTCCATCTACAATTGTTAGAATGCCTTTATCATTCGCCATAGATACGAGTTTTTTCACCGGATAACGATGACCCCCACGTGTTACATGACAAAAACTTATGGCTTTAGTTTTTGATGTAATTGCACTTGAAAAACGCTCAATTACATCAGACTCACTTTTTAATGGGCTAGGAATAAATACTCGCTTAATAATTATCCCATCTTTTTCCCCTCTATACATCCAAGGACGCAAACCTGCAGGATGCTCTTGAGATGTAATGATGACCTCATCTCCAGGGTCTAGTTGAACACCTATCGCTTGTAAGTGCAGTGCTTCAGAAGCATTTCGAGTTAAAACTATTTCTTCCGCACTAGCACCAAACATTTTTGCCAAACTTGGAAGGACTTCACTTTTGATTCTATCCTGAAGATCATGTTTTCCATGCAATGGTTCTTCTGAAATAGCTTTATATCCATCTCTTACTGCATTCACAACAACAGCTGGTGGCATTCCAAGGCTTGCATTATTCATATAAGTCACATTTCGTTTAAGACTAAATTGTGATCTAATTTTCCGCCAATTAGCATCATCAGAGCCATGAGGGCGAATAATAGAATCTAACTTGGTATTCTTTGCGGAAAGATAATCTAATGGGAACAATGTTGATATTGCGCCAACGACGCCTGTCTTAACAAATGATCGGCGGGTGAATTTTAATGAAGTTTTTTGTTTCATAATGCGAATCTAATCAATTACTTATAGGGTTTTTTAACCATTGAACTTCCCAATATAATTCGAGATCTTTTTCACTTATATCAATACTAGATTTATAATTATCATTAAAAAATCTTTTTGGTGCATCATATGCCATTTCTAAACGATTATGATCAATTAATTTTGCTGAAGTTTTGAGCTGATCCTTCGTTTCGTGAATCATGCATTCAAATTGATATATATCTTTTTCATTTGTGTGTTGAAATGATGCATCAAAAAAATATTTATTTCCATTTACATTTAATACTTCGAATTTTTTGCCCCTCTTAATTACAATCCAAGTAGCTCGTTTGGGCTGCACCTCCCTCTTTAGTACTTTACGATCACCATATAATATACCAACAGCATATTCTGTCCAAATCCCTTCAATTGGATCCAAAGAAGTTTTGTTTCTTTTAAAATAACGTTTGTATCCTTCTTGAACAGGAGTGTTAGAATCGGATTTACTATTAACTGCGGAATACGAACAGCTAAAAAATATAAATGCAAAACTGAATAAGTAGAAAGTTTTAATTATATAATTAATATTAATTGCTAGAATCTTAATAAATCAGAATAAATAAAAATTATTTTTTCATTACATCTGGTACATAATTATAATTTGATTTAGGTGGGCGATCAACATTTTCTTCAAGTTTTCTATCTGGCAATTCGATAACTGGGTGATCAACTTCTTCATAATCAACAAGATCTAGTAAATGACTAATACAATTAACTCTGGCCTTCTTTTTATTATCTGATTCAACAATATACCATGGGCAAAATTCTGTATCTGTATGCTCTAGCATATTATCCTTAGCATCAGAATATGAATTCCACCTCTTAACAGATTCAAGATCCATAGGACTTAGTTTCCAACCTTTAGTCCGATCATCAATACGACCTTTAAAGCGACTCATTTGTTCTTCTGCACTTACTGAAAACCAATACTTAACTAGTTGAATACCTGAACTAATTAACATACGCTCAAATTCAGGGCATGTCTGTAAAAAATTTATATATTCCTTATCAGAACAAAACTCCATCACATGCTCAACACCAGCACGGTTATACCAACTTCGATCATAGATAACAATTTCTCCTCCTGCTGGCAGGTGACTAACATAACGCTGAAAGTACCACTGGGTTTTTTCTTTTTCCGTTGGTGCAGCCAACGCAACTACTCTACAATGACGAGGGTTCAAATGTTCAATAATTCTTTTAATAGTACCGCCTTTACCAGCTGCATCGCGACCTTCAAAAATTAAGGCAATTTTTTTCTTTTCCTGTATTACCCATTCTTGCATTTTCACAAGCTCAACATGCAAGTTTTCAATGGTTTTCTCGTATTTTTTGTTGAAATCTTTTTTATCTGACAAAATAATTTCCTCCCATTAGTTAATCAAATTACAAAAAAAATGTTAAAACCAACCAAATCGAATTAAAGATTTATTTGCACGGTATGAAAAGATACCGGCAAGTATGATTAACCCTATTGTTACTATTGGATCATATCGAACATATGTCTGAACACCTAAAATTATGGCTGAAATAACTAAGAATAGACAAACTGTAGCCAATTTCTTTCGCTTAATTCGAAATGGAGCAAGAGTCGATGCAAAATTTTCAGGCACTACTTCATTAGAGTCTAACGATGATAAATGTTCTTCAATTTTTGGCTGGAGAGTGAAATGTACATATGAAAGTAAGATCATCAAGGTAAATAAAATAATCGTCTTAGCGGCTAATACCCAATTTGTTACTATAGCAGAAAGTCCGGGCCCATGCATTACAATTATAATTCCAGAAACAAATACAGTGAACTGAAATACATAACAACGTATAGCCCCTCTTTTAATTATATTTTCAAAGTAACGGTCGGTTTCATAATTAAAAGACGGTCCCATTAGCGCTCTCTCATTAACAACAATTAGATTGAATAATGGTATTGACATAAAGGCAAAACCGAGCACGTGAGCAAATTTGGCTATATTGTAAATGTGTTCCATGTTTACATAAGGTTAATAGTTCAATTTAAGAATATCTATTTTGACAATTTCATTTTTATTTGGAAAATCTGCGCTTTATTTGGAAAATCTGCGCTTTAAGAATATCTAAATTCCTTTCCCATTTTCTAACTGGCAATGCATCCTTATGCATTTTTGATGCTTCTAAAGTAGCATCTTGAATTTGAATTGACCATTTATCAATCAAATTATTTGCTTCATCTAAGTATGAACTACTAAACTTATTCTGCAACTCACCATATTCCTTTTTATAAGTAGTCCAGACCTTTATGATCTTATCACAGCTAGCTGAGCGCTGCCAAAACCCCCATTCACCATAGGGAAAAGATTTGCAATCATTTGACACTTCTCCCCATCGATCTGGAATGAATGTTACAGGATTTTCTGAAGTTAAATTCTCAAAGGCGTTATCCAAATCCCATGGTATAAGATGAATTTTTTCCTTAATCGGTTCCTCATACCAATAATAATTGTGGCTAAATGGCCCTTGTCCAAACTCATACCAATGAAAAACTCCGTCATCATTGCGAATGGCTCTATCAACCACAGCATATGAAATTATTTGATTTATATTCATGTAATCTGAAACTATCTTACGAGATTCAATTGAATCTGAGTCAGCGATTAATTCTCCAAATGTTTTAATCAGACTTAAATCAGGATTGTTTTCTTCATTCGATTTTAAACCACCTAATAATTTTCTGTCTTTTTGAGGCTCTCCCTTATGATTAATTGGCCAAACCTCTTTGTATAAATTCCCATTGGTTTCTTTAAAATTAAATCTAACAAAATTCTTATCGATTTGTTCAGTCAGTGCATATAGACCGGAATATTTACCGTTAATAATCAACTTTGCATGTACTGAACGAGGTGCAGGAACGCCCATACTTCTAAAAAACCAATATCCAAGTCTTTCATGCATTTGAGAAGGGTCATTATTCTGATTATGAAATTGAAGTTTTGTTAGATCATAAAATTTATGTTTTCTTCCCTTCCAATCAATTTTGACCTTCATTGATAGTTTAGTGCATATTTTTTTACCTGATGGTTGGAGAGGGTTTTTGCCAGATGTACAACCGACAAATGCTCCTACACTTCCTTTATACCTAATGCCAACAGGACTTAAGGTATCTCCTTCAAAAATTAATATACCTTCAACATATTCTTCTTTTACAGGATCTGAATCAATCTTTCTTAATGAAGCTCCTGGGATTTTTAATTCAAAAGTATGTAATGATTCTTGATCAAAAATATAATCAGAATTCAATTCAAGAAATTTCTCACTACCCATTGGCTTTAAATCTGGCACAACAAAATCCTTAGGATGATCCTTAGATACTTGTTGAACGCAGGAAATAAAAAATAAAGAGTGAATGAGGAATATTATCTTTTTCATACCTATTTAAAAATAATAAAAAACCCACCAATTTATGATGGGTTTTATCGTAGCGGGGGAAGGATTCGAACCTCCGACCTTCGGGTTATGAGACTCACGCACTCTCTTCTATTTTAAATAGGCTGGAGGACGAATGAGCGTAGATTTATCCCTGAATTAAATTATTTTTCTTTATTATAAATAACAGGCATTTGACCTTTCCATTTTTCCCATAGATTTTGGTCTGTAATGAGTTTATTCATAAAGGCAGCAACATTAACTCTACTAACTTTGCCATCATTAAATATTGCAC
>JAYZKF010000054.1:0-2541 GCA_036163755.1 Fidelibacterota bacterium | reverse complement strand
GATATAGAGCGTAATCTAGCTGATTTAAAAATGGTACTTGATCAAGGTGCTATGGAAATCGATATGGTAATGAATATTAATGCCTTTCGATCAAAAGAATATGAAGAAGTTGCTAATGGTATATATGCTGTAGTTGAGTCTGCCGAAGGAAGAATTGTAAAAGTAATTCTTGAAACGTGTCTCTGGAATAATGATCAAATTGAAATTGCTTGTGAAATTGTGAAAAATGCGAAAGCTCAATTCGTAAAGACATCCACAGGTTTTTCTAAGTATGGTGCAGACATTTCACATGTAAAGATAATGCGAAAGATTGTTGGGGATGTATTTGGTGTAAAAGCATCAGGAGGTATCCGATCATTTAATGATTTATTAAGCATGATTCAGGCAGGAGCAAATCGAATCGGAACTAGTTCTGGGATAAATATTATTAAGGGAATAAATGCCCATTAAAAAAGGACAAGAGGTAGAATTAACTATTGAATCATTGGCGTACGGTGGGAAGGGGATTGCTAGGGTCAAAGATTTTGTTATCTTTGTAAAAAATACTATTCCTGGACAAAAAGTTCGGGCTCTTGTTTATAGAAAAAGAAAAGGTTTTGGGGAAGCATTCCCAATTGAAATTTTATCAGAATCCAGTCATTTAGTAGATGCTCCCTGTCCTCATTTTTTAACTTGTGGAGGCTGTAAAGTTCAGCAGTTGGATTATAAAGAACAGATTGCTCAAAAAAAACAACAAGTAGAAAATATATTTGCTCGTCAAGCAGGAATTCAAGGATTCAAAGTAGACAAAGTTATACCTTCAACAAATATTTTTAATTATCGCAATAAAATGGAATTTACCTTTTCTAATAATCGCTGGGTTCTTCCTGAAGAACCTGATGATGTGAGCCGAGATTTTGCTTTAGGGATGCATATCCCTAAGCGTTGGGACAAAATCTTAAACATAGATGAATGTCATCTTATGCCAAAAATAGGAACAGAGATCTTAGCCAAAACACAATCTTTATCTAAAAAACTCAAATTAAAGCCCTACGATCAAAAAACTCACAATGGATTTTTAAGATATTTAATTATTCGGTTTGGTCATAATACTGAAGAAATCCTTATCAATTTAGTTACCTCTTATGAGAATCTTGAGCTCCTGAATCCATTAGTAGATGGCTTGCTTAAATCTTTTCCACAGATTACAACAGTTGTCAATAATATTAATAGTCGTAAGGCAGATGTTTCATTTGGTGAGTATGAATTGCATCTCCATGGCAAACCAAGTCTTGAGGAAAAGTTAGGAGGTTTAACCTTTGAAATATCTGCAAATTCATTTTTTCAAACTAACTCAATCATGGCTGAAAAGTTATACCAGACAGCATTAGATGGAGCAGACTTAAATGAAAAGGAGATCGTTTTTGATTTATATTGTGGAACAGGATCAATTTCACTTTTTATTGCACAAAAAGCAAAAGAAGTGCATGGTTTTGAAGTAATTGTATCAGCTATTGAAGATGCGACTCGCAATGCAGTACAAAACGGAATAGGAAATGCCTATTTTCATGTTGCTAATTTGGATAATTTCTTCAAATTTGGTCAGGGGAAAAAATATCCAAAACCAGATGTTATTTTTCTAGATCCTCCAAGAGCAGGTATGCATAAGTTTATGACAAATTATTTGCCAAAATTTGAAGCTGAAAAAATTATTTATATATCGTGCAATCCTACAACCCAGGCAAGAGATACAGAAATCCTTCAAAATAAGGGTTATAAGCTGAAAAAATTAACTATAGTGGACATGTTCCCCCACACACCTCATATAGAGTCTGTGGGCGTATTTGAACGGAATTAAGCTAGTTTCCTATAGGAGGCGAGGTATCTTTTTCACTACCATCTCCTCCAGATAGATATTTTCCTAAATCTGAGAATGATTGGCTTAAAGCAAATGCAAGTATAATTGCAATTCCTGCAAGGATATAAGTTCTATTTTTACCTATACTATGGACACTATGAGGAATAGTGTCTATCATCTCTTTTTTAATTGCCTGCGTATGAAGATTAATATCTTCAGCATAGGAAAGCATTTCGTAGCGATAAATTTGATTTGATTCGCTTTTATACCTAAGGACTTCTCCTTTTAGCATCACACGCTTAGGATCGTCAGAAATATTATCTAAATAGGTAACAAATATATAATCTAGATTAGCAGCAACAGCTAGGTTTGAAAGATTATTAATTAATGAATCTGGTTTATTTAATAAAATTTTATCTAAATATTGGGAATGTGTCTCAGATAAATTTGTTGGTGAATGAAATTCATAATAGTTTTGATTCACAAGGCCTAACATTTTTTGATGAACCAGCTTTTCATAGCTTTCAGGAATATTTGCCATGGATTCGCCTACATAAGCAACATGGACTAATCCTGTTGTTTTCTGAGGTTTTTTAACATTTACTTGTGCAATTACAAGATTTATAGACAGAAAAATTGAAATTGGTTTATACCAATAGGGCATTAATTCTCTGTTGGAGTCGGCAATCCAGTGTCTCCTCCAC
>JAYZKF010000053.1:0-2620 GCA_036163755.1 Fidelibacterota bacterium | reverse complement strand
TCAAAAGCATCTCCAAGACTAATTTTTTCAAAAAAGAAAGTTTCTAGGGGAACATCTGGTGGCATCACTATTTTAGGGACATTAAGCTCAATATGCGGTGGATTTATTATTGGTCTGATTGCCCATTATTATTTTGATATAGAAAATATAATACTTCCCTTAACTATTGCAGGGTTATTTGGATGTTTGTTTGACTCTATACTTGGAAATTATATTCAAGGAAAATTTAAGTGTAACAAATGTAATGAAATTATAGAGCAAAGATCCCACTGCAATTCTTCGGCACCTCTAATCACAGGATCAAAATTTATAGATAATAATATGGTGAATTTTTTAAATACACTAATAGGAGCAATTACAGCTTTTTTAATTTGGATTTAATTAAAAAAGCCCTGCAAATGCAGGGCTTTTTTAAGAATAAATGTTATCAGAGTATAAACTTAAATAACTTTATACACTATCAAGCCAACCATAACGATTAGCGAAACAAATATTAATGATACACCCATGTTTCCCTTTTTAATCTCTTCCCATTCATCAATATCTGTTGATAGCCAATCAAATACCTTTAAAGAGATACCAACACCTAAGCCAAAACCAACGGCGGCTGTAATAGCCCATAATAAGGAACGGCCATATTGTGCAAACATACCACTCCAACTTGTAGGATCTAACATTCTTCCTCCTTTTTACAATGTTTCAATTGAATCTTTTATTAAGCGCATAAATCCAGCTGCATCAACTTTTCCATCTGTAAGCTGACTTACCTGATCTGCTGTAGCTTTAGCTGAAATAACTGTATTTTGTCTTGTAATTGGAATATAAACCGTAACTGCAGTATTACCTGGTATTACTGGATTATATCCCGGTTTTTTCTTTGCAAACGTTTTCTGATGATTGATTGCTTGCCCCACAGAAATAAATGCCACAAGCAATGGCATTTCAAAATCATTTCTTTTGGTACTTGTCAATTCAATTGAAAATTGATATGAACCATCAGCGTTCTCAGTCAAAGACATTTTCTTTTCATCAAGAGGTATTCGATAAAACTTAAAAGTATTAGCGACCTTTCGATAAAAAGCATAATTAGCAAATAGAACTTGTGTACTCATTAACAGTACAATAGATACCGCGAAAATTTTTCTTATGTTCATTTATTTACCATATTTTATCATTAAACAGTTTCGATTTTACAAGCAGTAATATCCTGTAGTCAAGCGCCAAAAACAACTTCTCCATTTTTCAAAACTTTTTGAATCGGATGATTTGAAATATAATACGGAATATCTATTAACGAATCTAAATCCCAAATAATTAAATCAGCTTTTTTGCCTAATTCGATTGACCCCACTTCATTATGTAAACCTAAAGTTTGTGCTGCATTATAAGTTGCTGCTGCAAATGCTTCTTCAACAGTTAATCCTAGAAATAAACATGCTAAACTAATAATAAATGGCATTGACTGAATATGGGAGCTCCCCGGATTATAATCAGTAGCCAACGCTATTCTTATTCCAGCATCAATAAGTTTTCGAGCTGGAGCATAATTACTTTTTCCAAGAAAGAAAGTGGTTCCAGGCAATAAGGTTGCAATAACATTATTATCAGCAAGAGCCTTAATTCCTTCTTCACTTACAGCCATAAGATGATCTGCAGAAAATGCTCCTATTTCTCCAGCTAGTTGCGCAGCACCTGAATCAACAAATTCATCTGCGTGCATCCTCGGCTTTAATCCATACTGAATGCCACATTCTAAAATTTGTCTGGATTCATTAATGGAAAAATAATCTTTTTCACAAAACACATCGTTAAACTTTGCGATTCCCTGATCAGAAACTGCAGGAATCATTTCTTTACAAATTAATTCTACATATCCTAGATGGTCATCTTTATACTCATTTGGAAATGCATGGGCACCCATAAAAGTAGGAACTATATCAATGGGATGAGTGCTGTTTAATTTATCAATAACTGATAAAGATTTTAATTCAGATTCAATATTTAGTCCGTAGCCCGATTTAGCCTCAATAGTTGTTGTACCATTTTCAATAAAACGATCTAATCTCTTATCTAATTTAGTAACTAGTTCATCTTCACTCGCTTTTCTAACTCCATTAACACTGGAAATAATTCCACCACCATTATTTGCTATCTCTTCGTAACTAGCCCCTGATAAACGCATTGCATATTCACTATCTCTTTTATTATAAAAAACAGGATGGGTATGTGGATCAACAAAACCGCTTGTTACCATTTTCCCCTGACAATCGATAGTCAAATAATCTTTATTTTCTTCTTCGGTTGAAATTAGTCCATTATCAATAAATATTTTTGTATTCTCATATGATTGGACTCCATCTTTATTTGCCGTATAAAGACAACCAACGTTATCTAATATAATAGGATTATTCATCAATTTCTGGAATATCTACATTCCAATCCTTTGCGTTTTGTATGGCACTGTCATAACCAGCATCTGCATGTCTAAGAATGCCCATTGCAGGATCATTTGTCAATACTGTTTTGACTCTTTTTTCCATTTCAGGAGAACCGTCGACACAAATTACTTGACCTGCGTGAATAGCTAAACCCATACCAACGCCACCACCATGATGTATCG
>JAYZKF010000052.1:0-6318 GCA_036163755.1 Fidelibacterota bacterium | reverse complement strand
AAGCCGAATATGAAACCAGCATTGCGCGAACATATGGGAAAATTTGTTCCAAAAAACCAACGCAATTTTTTTGCTATTGGAATGCATTATGATCCACTACCACTTTATTCTCATTTTTATCATTGGTTTGATCTAGCACAAGTAAGAGATGAACCGCATGAGAATCCTATAAGACGTGCTGAGCCATTATACAATATGTATGATTCCAAAAATGAAGGTATAGCAACTGCAGTTGAAGAAATGTTTATGCATGCTGGATTATATGATAGCAATCCCCGTTCCAGAGAAATTGTTTGGATAATGTTAGCGCAGAGGGCTGCTCGAGGATTAGGTTCTTTATATGCTCATGCGAATATGATGACCATGGCCGAAGCGAGTCAAGTTCATGTAAAATGGACACCACGTGGTTGGATGGAGCGTGAACCGCATTTATTACAATTTGAACAGCATCTTTATTTAAGACAACCTGGATATGGAACTTGTTATATAACAGGAAAATATCTTATTGAAAATCTTATGACTGAATATGCTGAAAAACTAGAGACTGAAGGAACTCCTTTTGTTTTAAGAGATTTTTTAGATCGATTTAACTCTAAGGGGAATATTCCTGTGGAACTTATTCGGCAAGAAATGATGGCAAACTGATATTTGGAGAATCTTATGAAAAGAATAATATTTATACTTTTAACTGGCCTTTTATTTTCCCAGGAAAAATATGAAGTAGATTGGGAAGTTGTTGCAAAAATTCGTGAAGAAGGTTTTCAGCATTCAGAGATTGCTAGCACTTTATCCTATATGACTGATGTATTAGGAGCCCGCTTAACAAATTCGGAAGATATGAGGCGTGCTCAGGATTGGGCAGTTAAAGAGATGAGGCGCATTGGATTAAAAAACACAAAAATTGAACCATTTATGGATTACGGAGTTAGTTGGGACAATGAATATTTTTCTCTTTATCTTTTAGAACCAGATCGTCAATTAATGGTTGGTTATCCAATAGCACATACTCCAGGAATTGATGGTAGAAAAAAATTATCAGTTAGTCTTGTAGAAATAAAAACTAAATCTGATCTAAAAAAGTATAAAGGTAAATTAAGAGGTAAAGCTGTTTTAGCTACCCCCCCACCGAAAATTGATTTAGAAAGATATAGAAAGGGAACTCCACGATATACTGATAGTGAATTATTTGAGATTTCACAAAAGCCTTTTCCAAAGGAACCACGAGGTCCTCGTCCTCCGTCTAATCCTGATTTAGTTTCAGCAATTGAAAGGAATTCTTTTTTTAAAGATGAAGGCGTAATAGCAATATTAGAATCGCGTAGCGGATGGATTGCAGCGGTTAGAGGTTTTGCTCGCCCAGGAGCAAAACAAGATAAATGGGGACGTGAAGAAACATTAAATCATTTGCCAATTGTTGCCGTTACACCTGAGCACTACAATAGGATGGTTCGTATTGCAAAAAGAGACATTCCGATAAAGATAGAGTTAGAAATAAGAACTAAAATTGGTAAAAATAGAAGAAAAGCCCGAAATACGATAGGTGAAATCCCTGGGACAGATCTTAAAGATGAAGTAGTTATGTTAGGCGCTCATTTTGATACATGGCATGCTAGTCCAAACGCGAGTGATAATACATCAGGCGTAGCTGTGATGTTAGAAGCCATGCGAATATTAAAAGCAATTAATGTTAAACCTAGAAGGACTATTCGTATTGCACTTTGGTCAGGTGAAGAACAGGGGCTACACGGTTCTAGGGAATACGTAAATAAACATTTTGGTAATCCTAATGATCCTGCTATTGGTAAAAAAAGAGATTATGATAAATTTTCGGCTTATTTTAATCAGGATTATGGACCAGGTCAGTACCGTGGAATTTATCTGCAAGATAATGAACATGTTCGACAAGCATTTACAGCTTGGATGTCACCATTCAAAGATCTTGGGATGACTACTATCGGATCACAAAGCGTAGGTAGTACTGATCATATTCCATTTGATAGAGCTGGTTTACCAGCTTTCCAATTTTTGCAAGACAGAGTAGGAGGTACAGGTGGGCATACTAATCTTGACTATTATGATACTATCCCAATTGAGGATATAAAAAAGAATGCCGTAATTGTTGCTTCATTTGTATATCACACTGCAATGCTTGATCATACATTACCTCGAAAAAATAATTAAAAATTGGAATACTAATGCCTGAAGTAATTACAACAGCTCCCTATAAAAAAATCTCTCCCAAATATATGTTATTACTTATAATCTTTGTATTCACACTTGCATTTATTTATTATAGTATTGCATTAGTATTTAATCCTAATCCAATGTCGTTATTTGATTACGTTGTTTTTACTTGCGTACTCGCAATAATTCTGACAGGTGCTTATCAGTTATTTTTTTGGGTTCAAAACAATAATTATTTTTTTAAGACAAGATGCCTTGCTACTAAATTAGATGAATTAATTCCATTTTGGCCTATATGGGTCTGGCCTTACACTTTTCTCTATTATATAATGATTGGGATGGTAGTAATTGAAATTCATTCAATTCAAGAAGGCGTCTACATAGTATTTGGTGGTCTTTTACTTCTATTAGTTCAATGTTCCTGTTTTCTAATCATTCCTTGCAAAGTTCCAGATCATTTCAAAGAATACGAGGTAAAAGGTTTATCAAGACGTTATTTGAATTTCATTCAAAAAGTAGATAATGGACGCAATTGTTTTCCTAGTATGCATAATTCAGTAGCTACTTTTGTTGGCTTATTATTAATGTCATCTATTGGTATGTGGAGTTATGTCTTTATTGCTACAATTGCGATCGCGACTTTATTTGTTAAACAACATACAATTGCAGATGGTGTGTCAGGCATAATATTAGGTTGGGGTATATATAATTTTTTAGGAATTTGATTTAGAAGAGGTATTATATGTTAAAAGGTTTAATGAGAAATTTGATTTTATTGATTTTATTTTTATCACTAGCAATAGCTGCTGATGATTGGACAAAAAATAAGAAAGCTATAGATGTATCAATTAAAAAACATGAAAGAGCTTTAATTAAGATCAGTGACGAAATTTGGCATAATGCGGAATTAGCATTGGAAGAATATAAATCATCAAAAATATTGGCGGATTATGCTGAAAAAAATGGATTCAGTTTAGAGCGTGGAGTAGCTGGTATGCCAACCGCATTTATTGCAACTTACGGATCTGGACGTCCAAGAATAGGAATATTAGGTGAATTTGATGCGAATGCTGGGATTTCTCAAAAGGCTCAATCAACAAAAGAAGCTTTAATAGAAGGCGCACCTGGGCATGGTTGTGGCCATAATTTATATGGGACCGGTAGTCTAGGAGCTGCAATCGCAATTAAAGAGTTAATTGCGCAGGGTAAGATAAAAGGAACAATAGTTTTTTATGGTACTCCAGCTGAAGAAACTATTTTTGGTAAAGTATGGTTTGCACGTGCTGGTTTATTTAATGATCTTGATGTTTGCATGGATTGGCATCCAGGGGATGATATGGAAGCCGCAACACAAAGTAGTAAGGCTCTAATTGATTTTCGTGTAAAATTTTCTGGAAAAGCTTCCCATGCCTCTGCAGATCCTTGGAATGGGTTTAGTGCGGTAGATGCCATGGAACTTTTTACAACTGGAATTAACTATTACCGTGAACATATTAAACCAACTGCAAGAATTCATTATCAAATTGAAAGAGCTGGTGATGTTGTCAATGTTGTCCCTGAAAATGCTCAAATATGGGTTAGAGTTAGAGAGAATGATAGGGAAAGTTTAAATGTAGTTTATGAACGAGTTAAAAAAATGGCTGCAGCTGGAGCATTGATGGCCGAAGTAGATCATGAGGTTTCATTGATATCTGGAATTTATGAAATACTTCCAAATCGAAGAGGTGCAGCAGCTATTCAAGCAAATTTTGAATTATTAGGGCCTATAAAATACACAAAAAAAGAAATGAATTATGCTAAAGCCATTCAAAAGGAAACAGGTAAAAAACAAATTGGAATGGATGGGAATATTTACCCTATAAAGGATACTATGCCAGCTCAAGGTGGATCTACTGATGTTGGTGATGTCAGTCAACTTGTTCCTGTTGTAAGGTTGTCTACGCCAGCAGCGCCTAAAGATGCTCCTTGGCATTCATGGGCAGTAGTTGCTTGTACCGGAATGTCGATTGGTCATAAAGGTATGTTACAGGCCTCTAAAGCACTTGGGATGACGATGGTAGATCTTTTTGAAAATCCCAAATTAATTAAGGAAGTAAAAGCTGAGTTTAAAGAGAGGAAGGGTAATAGTAAGTACAAAGCTATGATCCCTGAAGGTCCACCTCCTGTTCCAGCTAAATAATTTAGACCCATGAATTTTTCTCCAGTTCAAATATTTTGGATCATTTTATTGGCCATCTCTATATCAAGTATTGTAAGAATTTTTCGAGAAAAGGGCTGGTCATACAAAAACTTTATTAGAATTGAAGATGTAGATGATGAAGAATAATATTTCTGTTTTATTGATAGGATCATTAATGTTCTCTTGTGTCTGGCTTGAAGAAAAACTTGACGGTGAAGATCCAGAATTAATTTTTTATATCGTACCAGAATTAGAAGTGAATGCTGGTGGATATTATCAATTACCCTTAGATAGTAGTAATACAAATATTACTACCCAACCTGTACATGCCTATGTTGGTTACAAAGATTTTGAAAATTTTGATTTTCTTGATGCTGAAGGTGCCATTGTTGAGTGGTATTCAAATCTCTATTACTCCAATAATGATACTATAGGATACTTTAGAAGATTGTATGGTGAGAATGGATCATATACATACTATAGCCCAGATACGAGTTACATTTTTTCTGGGAACTTCAATCAACTGAAATCAACTGTGGATTTTTCATCAACATCGGATATAAAAGGTATGGCCAAAACAAATGTTACTGTTTTATCGCAAATGTTAGGTGATACACTCGTTCTTTCCGCTTCAACAGTAGATAAATATGATAATTGTCCTACTGATTCATGTTGGGTGGCAATGCCATTTATAATAACTAAATAGCACTAAATAATTTTTTTCTTTACTTACTTGTTAATTTATAATTACTATTATTAGAGGTTCACATACCAATTCTAGTAAATCCAGCAATCGTTTTTTAAACAATAATAAAGCTCGGAGGTATTAGAATGTTAAAACGTATAATGGGGATTTTCGTCCCCTTTTTAATTTTTACCAACCTATTAGCACAGCCTAATCCAGATATATATAGAGTCATGTACCTGAAGCCAAAATCAGGTAGCAACTCCCAGTTATTGGCAGGAATAAAAGAACATAATAAAAAACATCACAATAAGGGAATTATGAGAGTGAGAACCTACAGGGTAGTTTCTGGTGAAAAATCTGGTTGGTTGGTGCGAACATATGGACCGATGAAATGGTCGCAAGTAGATGAATTTGTTGCGAATAGCGAATCAAAAGCTCACGTTGATCATGGTGCCAAACACCTTAGACCCAATATTGAAGAAACAGTAGGACCCATGTATTGGACACCTATGGAAGATCTACATTATAACCCAAGTACTTCAGATAAGCCTTCAAAGATGACAAGGGTCCAATTCACTCAACTAAATTCTGGTATGAGCGCTGAATACTATGATTTAAGACGTAAGTATAATGAAGTTCACCAAAAAACAAATAGCGATGCTTCATTTTCTATGGGTCATTTGATCCATGGTGGTCAAAGGCATGCTATCTATGCTACATTTAGCAGAATGGATAGTTGGGGTGACATGGCTCCTACAGCAAGTACAAGTTTCTCTTCAAGATACAACAAAGTACATGGTAATGGTTCCTGGGATAAGTTTTTAAATCAGGTTTCCAAAACTATCAAAAAGAGTCATGATGAAATGCGAGTTTATATGAAGGACCATAGTACTCGATAATTATAGAAACTATCTATTAATAGTAAAGGAGATTTAAAATGAAAAAAATATTAATTATGATTACTATTTTATTTATTTCATCTTGTAATCAAAATAATAATTCAACTAGTGAAGGTATTCAATGGTTTGGCGAGAATCAAGTTGCGAACAATTATGTTGGTAAGGGAATGTTTCATTGGTATAACGCTGAATGGGCAATGTCCTATACATATTTTTCAGGAGCACTTGAAGAAGACCCATCTTTATTTGCTCCACATGTGGTTTTAGCGTGGCTTTCATCAGGAGAGAAAAGAGAAATGCATGTAAATAAAGCTAAAGAACTTGTTAGTGAAAAAAATGAAAACTCTAAGCTTTTTGTTTCAATGTTG
>JAYZKF010000051.1:0-5507 GCA_036163755.1 Fidelibacterota bacterium | reverse complement strand
CAGACTGCTCTTCATGTATTGAATCTGCTACAGTGGTAGAACCCATTATTTGATCTTTTGATTTGATGACAGTAGTTGGGACAATATTATGTTTTGAATTATATGCTTCTTGTATTTTTCTTCTTCGAGAAGACTCCTTAATCAAGTAATCCATTGCATCTGAGACTCGATCAGCATACAAAATCACTTGTCCATTTACGTGCCTTGCAGCTCGACCAGCTACTTGCATTAATGAACTTTTTGACCTTAAAAAACCTTCTTTATCTGCATCAATAACTGCTACTAAGGATACCTCTGGTAAATCTAGGCCCTCTCTTAAAAGATTAATCCCAACCAATACATCGAATTCTCCCAACCTTAGATCTCGTAAAATTTGAACTCTTTCCAAAGTATCAATTTCACTATGCAAATATCTAACCCTTAGATTAACACCTCTTAAGTATTCACTTAAATCCTCAGCCATTCTTTTTGTGAGTGTAGTAACTAAAACTCGTTCATTTTTATCAGCCCTTGACCGAATTTCTCCAATCAAATCATCTACTTGGCCATGACTCTCTCTAACTTCAACTATAGGATCTAAAAGTCCAGTAGGTCTAATAACTTGCTCAACCACAAGACCATTGGACATTTCAAGCTCACGCTCAGCTGGTGTTGCAGAAACATAGACAACTTGATTTTGCTTTGCATGAAATTCTTCAATTTTCATTGGTCTGTTATCTAATGCACTTGGCAAGCGAAACCCATGTTCAACCAATACTTCTTTCCTAGAACGATCACCATTATACATAGCCTGTATCTGGGGCAAAGAGACGTGGGATTCATCAATGATAGTCATATAATCATCTGGAAAGAAATCAATCAAAGTATATGGTCTTTCACCTGGCTTTCTACCAGAAAAATAACGAGAATAGTTTTCTATTCCTGAGCAATAACCCACTTCCATCATCATCTCTAAATCAAAATTGGTACGCTGCTCTAATCTTTGAGCCTCAAGTAATTTATCTATTGAGCGTAGCTCTTCAAGCCTATGAATTAATTCTAATCTGATCTCACCAGTAATACGATTGATAGTTTCTTGATCTGTTACAAAATGTTTTCCAGGATAAATGAATTCGGAATCCATTTCTTTCAATATTTCACCTGTCAATGGTTGGAAACGAGTAATCCGATCAATTTGTGAACCAAATAATTCAATTCTAACTCCAATATCTTCATAAGCAAGATAAATCTCAATGACATCGCCCCTAACACGGAAAGAACTTCTTTCAAAAACTGTATCATTTCTTACATAATGAATATTAATGAGGCTTTTCAAAAAGCTTTTTCTATCAAGCTGAGAACCTCTTTTGAGATGAATTACTTTATCTTTGTACTCATCAGGTGATCCAATTCCATATATACATGATACAGAACTAACAACAATCACATCCTTACGACTCAATAATGAGCTAGTCGCCTTAAGTCTTAAAATATCAATCTCTTCATTAACTGACATGTCTTTTTCTATGAAAGTATCAGTAACAGGTAAATAAGCCTCTGGCTGGTAATAATCATAATAACTAATAAAATATTCAACAGCGTTATCTGGGAATAGTTGTTTGAATTCACCATATAACTGTGCAGCCAACGTTTTATTGTGTGAAATGATAAGAGTAGGCCGCTGTACCTGTTGAATTACGTTGGCCATTGTAAATGTCTTACCAGAACCAGTGATACCTAAGAGGACTTGGTGTTTATCATTTTCATTAAGTCCCTTAACGAGATTATCAATCGCTTGTGGTTGATCTCCCTGAGGAACAAAACTCGAATTAAGATTAAACTCTGCCATATCGGCAAATTTAAGACAATTAAACTATGCGATACAATGGCAGAGAATTAATAATTATGAATAAATATTTTTCATCATTTTGGTTCTTCACATCCGTAAATTATTGATATTATGAAAACTTTATTATCGATTAAAGCCAATCAAATAAAAAAATGTATATTATTTATTCCATTTATTTTTTTACTCAGTTGCGATAATGAACCTGATTCAGATATCATCACTTGGCAAAAGAACTGGAATAGATGGACCGATCTTAACCTAAACAATTATTCTTATATTTTTAGAGCTAGTTGCTATTGTATAGATGAATGGGTTTCTGAGACCAAAGTAACAATTAAAAATGATACTATATCAAGTGTTGTTTTTACTAAAAATGATTTGTCGCCTACTACACTATCTCCCAATCAATGGCACACAATTGATGAACTTTTTGATATCGCTAAAACAGCTATAAATGAAGCACATATCTACTCTATTGAATATGACAATTCTCCTTATGGAAACCCTAAAATAATTGATATTGATTGGGCAGAAAACACAGCTGATGATGAAGTCACTTTTTATATTAATAATATATCTAAAAAATAAAAGGTTAGAGTTATGCGAAAATATTTACTATTAATTCTATTGTTTTCTACAAATTATTCTCAAAATATTAGATCAGAAAAAGCAGTTAACAAGGTATTAAACAATCTCCACCTGTATGCTTCACAAGCAAGTGGTGAAAAATATATAGATCTTTTTTCTGAAGATGCTGTTTTTTTTGGCACTGATATCAGTGAAAGATGGCCAAAAGAAGAGTTTCGCACTTATGCGATGGGTCGATTTAAATCTGGCGTTGGCTGGACATACTATATGAAAGAAAGAAATATCTTTTTTTCAGATGATGGCAGAACTGCTTGGTTTGATGAAATTTTGATTAGTAAAAAATATGGTGAATTCAGGGGAACCGGAGCGCTAAAAATGGTAAAGAATAAATGGAAGATCACTCAATACAACCTGCTTCTTCCAATTCCTAATGATCTAATGAAAAAATATTCAGAAGAGATTAAAGAATACTATAAGAATAATTAAAGCCTCTAAAAATGAAAAAGATATCTTTATTAATTTGTTTATTTATTTTTAATTGCTCTGATACTAAAAAAATAGATAGACCAAATATAATTGTAATTATGGCCGACGATCTTGGTTATGGAGATGTTGGTGCATATGGGGCAAAGTCAAAAAATGTTAAAACACCAAATATTGATAAACTTGCTAATGGTGGAATAAAATTTACAAGTGGTTATGCTTCTGCTTCAACCTGCACACCTACACGATATTCTTTCCTTACTGGTTCATACGCGTTTCGAAAAAAGAATACTGGGATAGCACCACCAAATGCTCCTGCAATTATAAAGCCTGGTACAGAAACTATCGCTAATGTACTGAAAAAAGCAGGTTACGCTACAGCAGTCGTGGGAAAATGGCATTTAGGACTTGGTGGACCTACTGGACCTGATTGGAATGGTGAATTAAAGCCTGGACCAAAAGAAATTGGTTTCGATTATAGTTTTCTTCTTCCTACTACAAATGACCGCGTCCCTCAAGTGTATGTTGAAAATCATCGTGTTAAGAACCTAGACTTAAACGACCCACTTTGGGTTGGCAATAAAAAACCAAGCAAGGATCATCCAACTGGAATTACTCATCGAAATACATTACGGATGAACTGGAACGATGGACACAACAATACTATCCATAATGGAATAGGTAGAATTGGTTTTTATACTGGGGGTAACGCTGCACGTTTTAGAGATGAAGATCTTGCAGATGAATGGAAAACTGAAGCAAATAATTGGATAGAGAAAAATAAAGACAAACCTTTTTTCCTTTTTTTCTCATCTCATGATATTCATGTACCAAGAATGCCACATGAGCGTTTTCAAGGTAATTCTGGAATGAGTTATCGGGGAGATGCAATTGAACAACTCGATTGGAATGTGGGTGAGATTATTAAAACATTGGAACGTCTTGATCTAATAGATAATACCTTAATTGTTTTCTGCTCAGATAATGGCCCAGTTCTTGATGATGGCTATGATGATTTTGCGAATGAAAGCTTAGGCGATCATAAGCCTGCAGGGCCATTTTCGGGAGGAAAATATACTGTTCGTGAAGGAGGCACACGTACTCCATTTATAACTTTTTGGAAAGGAAAAATAAAACCTAATATTTCCGACCTAATGGTTTCCACAATTGACCTAATGGCTAGTTTTGCTGCTTTAACAGGGGTTGAACTACCGCAAAATGGAGCTCTTGATAGTTTTAATATTTTAGATGCATTATTAGGCAAACCAAATGCTATAGGCAGGGAGTATATAGTTTCGCAAGATAATGGAAAACGCGGAACTTATGGCCTTAGAGTTGGGAATTGGAAACTTCAGCGTCATGATTCAAAAATAATGTATAATGGAGATTTGTCGATGAAAACTTGGACTGTACCACAATATACATTATACGACTTATCTGTTGATATAGAAGAGAAAAATGATTTATCTGAACAGAAAAAAGATATTTTTAATAAATTAAAAAGTGAGCTTAATAGTATTATTAATAATGGTCGAACTCGGAATTAGACTGGTGTTCCAATTAGCTCGAATTCATTAGAGGACTCAATTTTCACATTAACAAACTCACCTTTTTGCATTGGGCTTTTTATGTGAACAATATTATCTATTTCTGGAGAATCATATTCAGTGCGACCAACTGAGACAGTGTCTCCAGATTTATCAACTAAAACCTTATAAGTCTTACCAACCATTTGTTCATTTTTTTCAGCACTTATATTTGCCTGCAAATCCATAATAATAGATTTTCGCTCTTCTTTAATCTTACTTGGGATATTATCAACTAACTCTTCTGCCAGAGTACCTTCTTCTTCTGAATAAGTAAAAACACCAAGTCGATCAAATTTTATTTCATCCACAAAATCATAAAGTTGTTGAAAATCTTTCTCCTCCTCACCAGGATATCCAACAATTAATGTAGTGCGAATACGAATATCAGGAATTAGTTCTCTTAAACTATCAATCCTATCTTTGATCCCCTTTTGGCCCAAACCCCTTCTCATGGATTTTAATATTTTATCAGATCCATGCTGTATAGGCATATCCAAATATCTACAAACTTTATCACTTTCAGCTAATTTCTGAATAATTTTCTGAGAAAGATGCGCTGGATGTGCATAATGTACCCTAATCCACTCTACATTTAAACTGTTCAGTGATTCAATAAGATCATTCAAATAAACCTTAGGTTTTAAGTCCCATCCGTAACTTGTAGAATCTTGAGCAATAACCAATAATTCCTTAACGCCATTTTCAACAAGTTTTTCAGCTTCCCACATTATTGAATCAATAGTTCGACTTTTTTGCAATCCTCTCATAATAGGAATACTGCAAAATGAGCAACCATTGTCACAACCTTCAGCTATTTTAATGTAAGCATAATGATTTGGAGTAATTAATGAACGATAAAATAAAGGGTCTTCCTTTTCATAATCTTTACCCGTTATAAATGATAAAATCCTCTTATGATCATTACTTCCAAAAAATCGGTCTACCTCTGGTATTTCTTTTGAAAGTTCATCAGGATATCTTTCAGAAAGGCAACCCATGACAACTAATTGTTTTAAGTT
>JAYZKF010000050.1:0-5874 GCA_036163755.1 Fidelibacterota bacterium | reverse complement strand
ACAAAACCTGATGCTCGTGAACCTAGTGGTGCTCCTGTATTGCCTGGAGAGTACACTATTCGGTTATCACATGGTGAAAAATCAGTAACTCAAGTAGTAAATGTTATTAGTGATCCAAGAGTAGGAATTAATAAACGAAATTTGGAGAGACTGGAACCTATCTATGAAAGGCAAATGAAAATAACTTCTTCAGTGACTAAGGCGATGGACCAGATTCGAGAAGCGAAATCTATTATAGTTTCTGTAAATAAAATGCTAAACGTAAAAACAAATAATTCACATAAAGCTCTTCAAAAAAGTGGTAAAGCAATGTCAGATAGTTTAAAAACATTAGAAGAACTTATAGTTAATAAAAAAGGCCTGCAGGGTATTGTTCGAAGTCCTGATATTTTAAGTGCTAAAATTCAAGGTATTGGTCGGTATTTATATAGCAATTTGACCGGACCAAATACAAGCCATGAGTATTTATTAAATTATTCGGAAGCTGAAACGGAAAAAGTCCTCAACCAAGTAAATCAATTTTTCCTAAATGATTGGCAAGAATACCAATCTAAAGTTGAGGATGCTGAGTTATCATTATTTAAATCTTATAAAGCAATAAAAATAGATTAAACAGAAAATTTCAATTTGCAGTAATACTCCAATCAAGTATTCCTGTAAAATTTTTAGTTATAATAATTGCTTTTTTTGGTTTTGAAGTTGATGAAGTATTCAATTCAGTTATATCACCATTAATTGAGTACTTATAAATCTCATCACCAGCGTCATCCTCTAGTCTAATCAATGTAGTATCATTACCCTTGTATTCAGTAACAATTAAGCCTGAAGCAAGATTTTGTCCTTCTGGCAAGGAGAAAGACAACTCGATTGAATTTTCAGAACTATAATTATCTGCCCTTAAAATAAAAGAAAATGCAGAAGATGTATTAATAATTGCAGGCAAATTTTCCACAAGACCATGATCTGCCTCTGAAGGGCCAACACAACCTAGAAAAAAAGCAGTGATAAAAATTAAGCTATTTTTCATTTCTTCAACTTTTTTTCATTATCTAATTGACCTAATTGAAGATCATTAATCTTATCCATTGGCTTTTCTAATTGATTTTTTCTAGTTGATACTAATTTTTCAAAATGAGTCTGTACCGTTCCTATAGTATTTCCCAATTTGTCCATTTGTAATAGAAATTCATTCCATTGTTTCTTAAATACGCCCATTAACTGTTGTACTTCACCTGCTTTTTGTTCCATTGAAAAATTTGATACTGATTGGCGAATCAGAGAAAGAACCGCATATAAAGTAACTGGAGAACAAAGTAAAACTTTTTTAGATAAAGAATAATCAATTATATCCCTATCAGCCTGATTAAGAAATGCATAAATACTTTCGTTAGGAATAAACATTAATACATAATCAACAGTACCTGATTCAGGATCAATATATGTACGCTTTTCAATAGATTTTATATGATTTCTGACATCATTAAGAAAGGCCTTTTTCTCCTTTTCTTTTTCATTATTATTCTCTGTGTCTAAAAAATTTTCATAATGCGTCAAAGGAAACTTCACATCCATATTGATACATTTCTGATCTGGTAGCATGAAAGTGAAATCAGGACGCCCTTCATCCATTTGAGATTGCTTTTTAAAGTTAATGCCCTCGATAAGCCCCATAAAATTGAGTATATCTTCTACCATCTTTTCACCCCACTGGCCTCTCGCTTGAGAACTAGATAAAACTCTTGATAATTTGCTCGTAGTATCTGCCAAATCACCAATACCCTTTTGAGACGTTTCGACCTGACCTTTCAACTCATTCGTTGATTTATCTAAACCTTCCAATTTCTTTTTCATTTCAACTAATGATTGATCAATTAATTCCTTTTTTTGATCTAGTTGACCATCAGAAGATTTAACTAATTCAGAAAATTTATTTTCGGCAAGCTTTAGAAAAGTTTCTAGATTTTGATCTAAAGCCTCTTTTGAAAGATTACCAAATTCTGCTTTCAAGCGATCTTGATTTGATTGAATAGAATCAATCTCTTTTTGACGAATAAACCAAATAATTAATCCGCCCAAAATGAATCCAAATAAAAATAAAATGATACTTATAGTGAGATCCACTATTCCAATTCTCCTTTTAATCCTAACTCTTCAGCTTTTTCAGCAAGCGCATCAATAACAAATTGAATATGTTCAGTTAAATCTACACCTAATTCTTCAACACTTTGAAAAATATCTTCCCTTAATACAGAGGCAGCAAATGATTTTTGTTTCAATTTCTTTTTTACTGATTTCGGCTTCACTTCAAAGATGGATTTTGAGGGACGAACATATGTTACAGCAAAAATAAAACCGGTTAATTCATCCACAGCAAATAAAGCTTTAGCCATATCTGTTTCTCTTGATACGCCGGTATACGTTGCATGTCCCATTATCGCCTGAGTAATCGATTCAGGATAACCTTTTGATTTAAGTATTTCATTGCCTATATAAGGGTGTTCTTCAATAGTTGGGTGCATTTCATAATCAAAATCATGCATAAGTCCCGTAATCCCCCATTCATCAGGATCACCATTATACTTACCTGCCATTTTTCTCATCGCCTGTTCAACGCCTAATGCGTGACGGCGAAGACTGTCAGTCTTGGTATATTTGTGGAGCAACTTAATCGCATCCTCTCTATTTGGAAAATCAGACATTTAAATTTTTAGTAAATCTATAACCAATCGAATCATTTCTCCTGTTGCTAGGCCTTTATTTTGATAAGGAAGATTTTTATTACCCCAGGCTGATCCAGCAATATCAAAATGACACCAAGGAATATCTTTTTTAACAAATGAATGTAGAAATGCACCTCCTGCTATTGAACCAGCTTGACCCGGGGCACCCAAATTTTTTACATCAGCAATATTTGATTTAACTTGATCGAGATATTCATCCCAAAGAGGAAATTCCCATACTTTTTCACCAGTAATATTAGATGAAGATTTAATCTTATCAATTAATATTTCGTTTGTTCCCATAATGCCCGTTGCTACATGACCTAATGCAACTACAACAGCGCCTGTAAGAGTAGCAAAGTCTAAAATAAATTCTGGGTTATAGTGTTTGGAAGCATAAGATAACGCATCAGCTAAGATTAATCTCCCTTCTGCGTCAGTATTTAACACTTCAATTGTCTTTCCATTATAAGCTGTAAGAATATCGCCAGGTCGATAAGCCTTATCACCACTCATATTTTCCGTTGAAGGAATAATTCCAATAATATTCATTTTGGGTTTCAATTTAGAAACAGTTTTCATTACGCCAAGGACAACGCCGGCACCACACATATCATATTTCATCTCATCCATTTTTGATGCTGGCTTAATTGATATACCACCACTATCAAAGGTTAATCCTTTACCAACTAATATCTTTGGCTTTTGAGATTTCGGACCCATCATATATTCCATAATTATGAATTTAGGTGGTACTTCTGTACCAGACGCAACGCCTGCAAGTGCCCCCATACCCATTTGAGTGAACTTTTCTCTTTCAATAATAGTTACTTTCATATCTCCTGAGCGACCAATTGACTTTGCATTATCAGCCAAATGTTCTGGAGTAGCAATATTACCAGGTCTATTTTCGAGATCGCGAGCCAAGCAAACTCCCTCAGCAATATTAAGGCCCTTTACAATAGCATTTTTATTCCCTCCAATAATAACTGCTTTTTTTAATTCAAAAAGGTCTTTATCTACCGTTTTATATTCGTTGAATTGATAACTCCCAAGAACTAATCCTTCAACAATAGCCTGAGACATGTAGCTTTCTTTAGCGTCTTTTGGAACTAAAAAACTAACGGAGTTTATTTTTTTAGTAATACATAACTTTGACACGCCTCCTGCGCCTTTTCTAAGAGTCTCAGGAGACAATTCAGCTTGCTTACCTAATCCAAATACAAATGCGACCGTTCCTTTCTTCCCAATAACAATTTGAACCTCACCAATTTTACCTTTAATGAGATTAGCAGATAATGCGTTAGAAATTCCTCTTCCTAATTCACGATTAACTCCTTGAAGTTGACGGGACAGATTTAAATCATCATAGATTCCTACTGCTACTGCATCTGTGTTATTATTGCGCCAATCACCAGAACTATATTTGACATTTGAAAGATGTGACATAATTATACCTTATTATTATAAAATTAACCTATAAATAACATTAAAATTAGTATTTTCAGTTTCATTTTCAAATATTGCAATAAATAAATTAATTTATTGATCATTAATGACAAATAATTAAGGAAAAATAAGAAAATGATTGATCATCCTATAAATCTACAAAATAAACTAGAGAAGTTTTCTGACCATTGGTCACCAAAAGTAATTGGTGAAATGAATGATTATCAATTTAAGCTGGCTAAAGTTCAAGGAGATTTTATTTGGCACCATCATTTAGATACCGATGAGACATTTTTTGTAATCAAGGGAAAATTGACAATTGAATTTAAAAATAGTAAAGTTGATATTGAAGAAGGAGAAATGTTTATTGTTCCAAAAGGTGTAGAACACAAGCCCATGGCAACTAAAGAATGTCATATAATGATTATTGAACCCAAAGGAGTGACCAATACTGGTAATAAAATGAATAGTGAATTAAAATCAGATAATGATGTATGGATATAACTTAAGAATAATATTTTTTTAATTAGCCCCTTTAATAAGACTATCAACCACACTTGGGTCAGCTAGGGTAGATATATCTCCCATATTATCAAAATCACCCTCAGCTATTTTCCTTAATATTCTTCTCATGATTTTCCCAGAACGAGTTTTTGGTAAAGCTGATGAAAATTGAATTTTATCTGGCTTTGCATGAGGACCAATCTCTTCAGTAACTTTCTGTTTTATTGCATCTTTAATACCTTCGCTCGGCTCTATACCAGTCATTAGAGTAACAAAAGCATAAATCCCCTGGCCCTTAATATCATGAGGAAAACCTACAACCGCAGCTTCTGCAACATCATGTGTTTTGCCAATCCCTCCTTCAACTTCAGCAGTACCAATTCGATGACCTGAAACATTTAATACATCATCCACTCTTCCTGTAATCCAATAATAACCATCTTCATCTCGTTTTGCACCATCCCCAGTAAAATAATATCCTGGGAATTGAGAAAAATATGTATCTATAAAACGTTTATGATCTCCATAAACTGTCCGCATCTGACCAGGCCATGATGATTTTATTGCTAAAAGTCCTGAAACATCATTGCCTTCAATTTCATCTCCCTCCTCTGTAAGTAAAACAGGTTCAATTCCAAAAAAAGGCAATGTTGCTGAGCCTGGCTTTGTTGGTATTGCTCCTGGCAAAGGAGCAATCATAATACCCCCGGTTTCAGTCTGCCACCATGTATCTACTATAGGGGATTTTTCTTTACCTACAGTTTGGTAGTACCACATCCATTCCGGCTCTTTTATTGGTTCACCAACAGTGCCTAATAGTCGTATTGATGATAAATCATGATCCTCAACCCAACTATTGCCCTCTTTCATTAGTGCTCGTAGCGCAGTTGGAGCTGTATAAAACAAATTTACCTTATGTTTATCCACAACATCCCAAAAACGCCCATAATCAGGATAATTAGGAACGCCTTCGAACATTATTGTTGTTGCACAATTTGAGAGCGGGCCATATACGATATATGAATGACCAGTAATCCAGCCAATATCAGCTGTACACCAATAAATATCATCAGTTTTATAATCAAAAATCATTTCAAATGAATAGTTGGTGTATAATAAATATCCACCAGTTGTATGGAGCACGCCTTTAGGTTTGCCCGTAGAGCCAGATGTATATAAAATAAATAAAGGATCTTCAGAA
>JAYZKF010000049.1:0-3031 GCA_036163755.1 Fidelibacterota bacterium | reverse complement strand
GGCATTAAAATAAAAAAATATCTTCTTAAGTTAGAAGGCATCCAATAACTTTATATGTTCAATAACATGAAAAAGATAAAATAAACTAAATATGTTTCAACAAATCAAAAGACATCTTATTGCTGGTGTATTGGCCATCGTTCCAATAGCTCTAACTTTTTGGATATTAAGATTCTTGTTCAGATTTCTTGATAGTTTTACAGCCCCTATCCTAAGAAATATTGGAATTGAAATTCCTGGATTGGGGATAATTCTTACTCTTCTGTTTATCTTTCTTTTAGGGTTATTAATTACAAATGTTCTTGGTAGAACAATATTTAACTGGGGTGAGAAAGTTTTGAACAAGCTTCCACTAGTTAATACTATTTACAATGCTGTCAAACAGATTACAAATGCTTTTTCAGGAAAGTCTATGAAAGATTTCAAGCAAGTGATCTTTATACAATATCCACGCAAAGGATTATGGACAATGTGTTTTGTAACAAATCAATCAAAAAATGAATCTGGCGATGAATTCTATCATGTATTTGTACCTACTACCCCTAATCCTACATCCGGTGTATTTATTGTTATACCACAAAAAGATGCCATACACCCAGATATTTCTGTTGAGGAAGGATTGAAATCAATTATATCAGGTGGAATTATTGATCCCGGTATTTCGTTAAGTACGAAATTGCCAAAAATTAAAGAGTAAATTGCCAATCAATTATATTAATGGTATAAGATTGCATCGCTCAGTAACAGCTGGGCTACATCGAGTTGTTTCCCGTCAAGAATATTTAAACAAAATAAATGTTTTCCCTGTACCTGATGGAGATACTGGTACCAATATGGCCTATACCTTAACCACTATTGAAGAAGGTATTCGTGACAAAGCCTATAAAGATATTAAAAGAATGAGTATGGCTATTGCTGATAGTGCATTAGATGGTGCACGTGGAAATTCTGGAGCAATACTTGCTCAATTTTTTGTTGGGTTTGCTGATGGAATAAAAGAAAAAGTTTCGCTCACAGCTAAGGATTTTGCTCAAGCTGCGATCCATGCAAAAGATTATGCTTATGATGCACTAACACATCCAAGAGAAGGTACAATACTATCCGTTATAAAGGCCTGGTCAGAATCATTGCTAGAATCCTGTAATAATTCTAATGATATATTATCAATGTTGTCTAAAGGTTTAGATGTTGCTCAATTATCATTAAAAAATACTCCAAAACAACTTGATGTTTTAGCGAAAGCAGGTGTTCTAGATGCTGGTGCACAGGGTTTTGTTGATATGCTTGAAGGTATAAATGAATATATAACTTCAGGAAAAATTACTGAATCTGACCTAGAAGTAATTGATCAAGAAAATGAAAATATTGATTTTGTCACTAATGAAAAATACCGCTATTGTACAGAATGCATTATCCTTGGCAAAGAAATTCATCGGAGAAAACTTCAAGAGAAACTTCTGGATTTCGGAAATAGTATTGTTTTAGCAGGTACAAAAAATAAGGTAAAGGTACACATACATTCTGACGTTCCCCGTGAAGTATTTTCCATTTGCTCAGAATATGGCACTATAAGTGGTGAAAAGACTGATGATATGATTAAACAACAATCAGATGCTCATAAAAAACATTCCCCCATGGCTGTTATTGTTGATTCAGGATGTGACTTACCTGAAGATATAATTGAATCACTTAATATTCATGTAATTCCAGTAAAATTAAATTTTGGAGATGTACATTACGTTGATAAGGTTTCATTAACTTCAAAAGAGTTCTGGAAAGAAATGAAGAGTAATCCTATTCATCCACAAACATCACAACCTTCTCCAGGAGATTTTAGAAGACAGTATCAATTTTTATCTAGCCATTACGATTCTGCAATCTCAATACATATTCCAAAAAAACTTAGCGGAACCTATCAATCAGCTGTGACAGCATCAAAAACAGTTTCTAATTTTCAATTAGAAGTTAAGGATTGCATTAATGGTTCTATAGGTATGGGACTTATTGCAATGAGGACAGCTGAAGCTGTTCAAAAAGGTAAAAATTATGAAGAAGTAAGTAAAATTCTTGATGACTCAATTAAGAATACAAAAATTTATATCGGTTTTAATAAATTGGATAATGCAGTAAAAGGTGGAAGGATATCGCCGACCTTAAAAAAAATAACTAATTTTCTTAGAATCAATCCCATCATTACATTCAAAGAAGACGGAATAAAACCAATTGGAATAACTTTTGGAAGAAAGAACAAACCCGATAAATTTAAAAGATTTGTAGAATCTAAAATCCCAAAAAATAATAATTTTCGAATTGGTATCGCGCATACAAATATGGAAAAATTTGCATCAAAATGGGCAAAGAATCTTCGAAACCAATATGGAAAAGAAAATGTAGTTCTTACAGATGTAGGGCCCGCGTTAGGCGTTCATGCCGGTCCAAACAGTCTGATTTTTGCGATTCAAACTTATGATAAATAATTGATAATGACTGAATACCCTTATCTTATTTTATTGTTCTTAATTAGTTATATAATGGGCTCAACTCCAACTAGTATTATTGTGGGCCGTATAACAAAAGGTATTGATATTCGCCAATATGGAAGTGGCAATGCTGGAGGTACTAATGTTTTCAGAGTGCTTGGGTTTAAACAAGCTTTAGTAGTTGTAGTTGTAGATGTTTTTAAAGGTTGGCTACCTGTTGCAGTTATTGCGCCATATTTTTTTGCTAAACAAGTAATTCCTGATTTAGGAGTTCTACAAATAATTTGTGGATTTGCTGCGGTATTGGGACATGTATATACAATATTTGCTGGGTTTAAAGGTGGAAAAGGAGTAGGTACCCTTGGAGGAATGTTAATTGCATTATTTCCAACTGCATTTCCATTTTGTCTTGCAGTTGCAATTATTACAATTATTACAACAGGTTATGTATCCCTGGCATCGATTTTAGCAGCAACATCATTGCCAGTTTTTCTTTTTACTTTACCTCCTTTTTTAAATGTAGAACCGGCACCACTATCTCTATTAGTATT
>JAYZKF010000048.1:0-7318 GCA_036163755.1 Fidelibacterota bacterium | reverse complement strand
AATGATGCGTGCTGCATATTTTTCATCAGGCTTGGAATTAGAAATTGACAAAAAATGTCTTGAATCAATGCAACGTCAAGCAGATCGGATTAAAATTGTTTCTCAAGAGAGAATCACTACAGAATTTAAAAAAATTCTATCAACACCTAAACCATCTATAGGCTTAATAGTTCTTCAAGAGACAGGTTTAATGGAATATATATTCCCTGAAATTCATATTATGTTTGGGATGGATCAAACGGGGGAATGGCATCACAAAGATATTTTTTATCATACTATGCAAGTTGTAGATAATGCAGCACAACTCTCTAGCAAAATGAAACTTCGTTTTGCAGCTTTAGTTCACGATATTGCAAAACCCAATACCCGGAAAATTGATCCAAAAAAGGGATATACTTTTCATGGACATGATGCGATTGGTGAACGGATGCTTAATAAAGTCGCCAAGCGTATGAAGCTTTCCAATGAATTAAAAGATTATATAAAAAAATTAACCCTTCTTCATTTGAGACCAATTGCATTGGCAAAAAAAGAGATTACTGATTCAGCGGTTCGTAGAGTAATGGTAATGGCTGGAGATGATATTGATGATCTTCTGACTCTTTGTCGAGCAGACATTACGACAAAAAATCCTCAAAGAGTGAAAAAGTATATGAGTAATTTTGAACAGGTAGAATTAAAAATGAAGGATGTAGCCGAGCGGGATGCATTAAAGTCATTTCAATCACCTGTAAGGGGAGCTGAAATCATGAAAATTTGTGGATTAACAGAAGGTCCAGTTGTTGGGGAAATAAAAGTGGCTATTGAAGAAGCTATTTTAGATGGAAAGATCGATAATAACTATGAATCAGCATATGAATATTTTATGAAAATAAAAGATGAACATTTAAAATCGGCACCAGATAAATGAGCAAATATTTAAAAATTCTTAATATCATAATTTTTCAATCTTTTATTTTTGGACAAACTATAACTGGCTCAGTAACGGATCGTATTACAAATGGGAATTTGGATGGAGTTAATATAACGATTCAAGGAACTTCACAAGGGACTTCAACTGATTCAGAAGGTGTATTTACTATAGATATATCAGGTATCTCCAAAGATCAGATAGTTAAGTTTCAACATATTGGCTATGATGAGCTAAGCGTACCTCTAGATAGCTTATTAACTGGATCCAATATTATAATGCTTCAACCTCGAGTACTCCAATTCGAAGCTGTTGAAACTGCAGGAATCAAACGAAAACCTGCCATTGAGAAAGACCTTCCGCAAACAGTTGCGATATTACAAGCTGAGGCATTTGAACTCAGAGCATTTGTAGATGCAGGAGATTTATTGGCAACTGACCAAAGTGTTCAAATAGAAGAATCTCTCTCAGGTCGAAAAACAATTTCAATTAGAGGTGGAAATGCTGATGACGTATTAGTACTATATAATGGTTTTAGGCTAAATCGTCCTTATGATAATGTTTTTGATCTATCTTTAATTGATATGCAGAATATTGAACAAATTGAGATTGTTAAGGGCGGGCATTCCGTATTGTATGGACCGGATGCTTTTTCTGGAGTAGTAAATATTGTTCCAAAAAATACAAAAGATAAAAATGCAAGATTTTCACAGCAATTTGGTTCATATTCTTCAGGATTTTGGAATGGTAATGTACAAGCTCAGTTGGGAAATACTTTTTTATCATTAAGTCAAAAACAAGGTTCATATAAAAGAGTTTTTGAAGACCTAGATGTAGAAAACAATGGTCTATTGACACAACTAACTCATCGATCCATGGATATGTCAAACCGGATAAAAGGAAAAGACAATAAGGTTAATGGGAATCTTGAATTTAACCTAACTCAAGATGATCAATTATTTAATAACAAACGTGATTTTAATAAAATCAAATCGCAGAATCAGCTTTTTGGAGTTCAATATGATGGTTTGTTGGGATTATTAGGTGAAGTTGAAATTGCAATTGGAAATCATAAGCTTCAAGAAACTCAAGGACTCAATAGTTATACTGGTTTTGTATCAAGGGGATTAGATCATAATGCGAACAAATTTGAAGTGAGAAAATATATTAACTTGAAAAGATTAGAGTGGATGTTTGGGACACAAATGGAAAAATCCTTATTAAAATATTGGGATGATCGAAACTTATCAAATATTAAACAAGTGGGTTTAAAAGGAGCTGATTTGAATCGTGATCAATTTGGCTTTGCTACAGTATTAAAAATTCATTCAAAAGGGGATGATGCGGGTAAGTGGCTAACAGATTTAGATGTGAGCTTCAGGTATGATCAGGTTAAAGACCATAAAGAAAATTTAGTTTATAGAGATAATCATGACCCCACAGTTGATGGGCGAACATTTTTAAAGTTTGGTGAAAATAATTGGGACAATAAAATTTTTAAAATTTCAACAATTGCTTCAAAGCGCTCATTAAATAATACGATGGCTTACTGGGTTACAACAGGAAACAATATAAAATTTCCATCTTTACAGCAGCAGATTAGCTTAACTGACCTTGCACCTAATGATCGGAGTCCTTATTTGTTACCTGAAAAAATGAAATCACTGGAAATTGGGGTTAATGTAGTAAGTCAACCTTCTGATATGTCATCTGTTGATCAATTAGAATTTCAGGGAAGTTTCTTTCGAAATGATTTTGTAAACAAAATGCGCATTACGTATCTATTGGGCATGCCAGTAGGGTATTATGAAAATGTTGGCACTGCTGACATGATGGGTTTTGAGGTTAAAATGAAAGCCAAAACTTATGATGATGCTTTAATTGGTGAAGTTGGATTATCAAAATACACAGTGTCAGATCAAAGTGCCTTTCCATTTAAATCAACTTTCAAGCTCACACTAAATATGACGGCTAAGTGGAATTGGATTACATTTGGGACTAGATGGTTTCAAGAAGGCGAGCAAATAGGATTGATTAATGTACCATCTAAAGGTTTTAATGAGATTGAATTACCTGCGTTTTCAAATTATGATATTTATTGGACAATAAAGATTAATATGGGTTCCATAAAAGGAGACATTTCTTACTCAGGACGTAATTTAAAAAAGAATGATACTTCTCTTAATGGTCTTATGTTAAGAGATACTCGAAAATATTTTACTTTTAGTGCAGAACTATGATGAAACGAATTTTCTATACCATTCTTCTTACTTTAATATCTTGCACAGAAAACCCATTTGGGGGTGAAAAGAAGATGGCTAACCGAACAATTTCAGGACGTGTTAAGTTAGATAAAGTTGATTTTTATCCAAGCGGCTATCATAATGGAGTTTTAGTTTGGTCTGAAGGTTTAGGCCTTCAAGCTACAACGGATATTGATGGTTCATTTGAATTGACACTACCTGCATCAAGTGAATCATCCAGCGGTGCAATTACAGATGGAGATTATACTCTGCAATTCTTTATAGGAAATTATAAGCTATCATCAGTCACAATTACTTTTGCTGCAGGTCAAGTCGTTAATGATGAGAAAGTTATAAACTTAGAAGGTGAATTGCGAAGAGATGTTACACTAACGCGATTAGCAGGTGTTCATACGAATGTATATCCGCCAATTATTACATCTGGATTTGATAGTGATGTTATAACAAAGGTTCAAATCACACCGGATAAAACAGATATTCATTTTCATTTACGTAAGTTAGTAACAAGAGATTTTTCAATATATACGGGATTATTAATTAGAGAAGCTGATAGTAAAAAATTAGCATATACTGTTGATATTGATACTGCATCAATTATGAAAGAGTATATTAATCGCCCAAGTCAAACATTGGAGTTTGTATTTAATTATACAGATGTTAATCTCCCGAGCGGTATTTATGAAGTAATCCCTTATTTGGTATTAGATAGAGAGGATGTCCCTGAACCAATATTAAACACCCTTGGCTCTGGTTATGATAGCTTTAGCCAGAATTATTTTAAATATCCTTTTTATCGCACAGGAGGAGAACTTGTTATTGAATAAAAAAAATAAACTGCAACTTTTTAAATTTAGATGCGTGGAAAACTATGAGGTAGGAGAAAAGATATGATTGCGACCATTATTAATACATTAACTGCACCAGCTGAAACATTCGATACTATTGTAAAGGATTATAATTGGAAAAATGCAATGATGCCTCTTTCCCTGATTATGGGGCTTGCTATTCTTGCTGGGATTATATTATCGGATCAGATTGCAGATTTACAATGGGAGCAAATTCAAGAAAGTATAAACAATAATGCAAACATTTCTGAAGAGCAAAAGCAAGAAATATTAGGAAGTCAGTATGACCGAGTATATTCTAAATCAGGGACATCTGCTGTATTTACTTACGTAACTATGGCTTTGTCGTGGCCCATTCGAATTGTGTTTTGGTCTCTATTTACAATGCTTGTAGGCAATTTATTTTTAGGAGGAGGAGCTAGTTTTGGTCGCGTATTCTTGGTGGCGTCTTTTGCTTATCTACCTTCAGCATTAGAACTGATTATCAAAACACCAATACAGTACGTAACAGAGAATCTGATGATATATACTGGATTAGGAGTATTGGGGATTGGGGAACAGGGTGAATTTCTAAATACTTTTTTAGCAGGTATTGATCTGTTTGCTTTCTGGCGTGTATATCTCATGGCTGTAGGATTCAGTTTTCTATATAATAAGTCTACAAACTCAACATTAACTGTTCTTTCAGGTCTATGGATTTTTGGACTAATCGTTTTTGCCGGAATGGGTGCCTTTTTTGCAGGTATGGCAGGATAAGAAATGTTGTGCATGGTTAAAAAATTGTTAGTCTTATTATCTTTTTCAATAGTAATAAGTCAGACTTATTCCTTAAATGAGTCAGTACAAGTTGCACTAGAAAATAAGGAGACGTTGAAAGCTTCGGTTATGGATTTGCAAACTTCAAAGCAGAATGTGAAAGAATCTTATAGTACTATTTTACCATCTTTAAGATTTTCTAGCAGCATGAGCGAATCTCAATTTCCTCAGCAAACCGGGGGGTATAATCCATCATCTGGCGAGATAATTTTGGATCAGATAAGTAGTATTACTAGTGCTTCCTCAAATATATCCTTATCTCAAAACATTTACGATGGAGGAGTATGGTGGAATACAATTCGCCAGGCAAAGAATAGCTATAAAATTTCTGAAGAATATAATCGTCAGATAAAAACTAATATTATCAAGGGCGTACATTCAGCTTATTTTAATTATCTAAAAGCAGCTCAATTGCTCGATGTTTCTAGATCTAATCTAATGAGTGCACAGCAACAATTATCATTAGCTGAACAAAGATTTAAGTTAGGGTCATCAAAGAAAACAGACTTTCTGAAAGCAGAAGTTCGATTTGGTCAAGCTCGGGTAGATTTAGTTAATAATGATGCAGCACTCCAAAATGCTTATATGAACTTGAAAAACTCCATGGGCCTTATTGGAAAGAATATTGATTTTAGTGTTGAAGAAGTTGAGGCACCTATGGAAATAATTCCTGAGTTTGAAACTGGCTTTACATTGCTCCAAAAATCTAATCCTAGTGTTAAAGCTAAACAATATCAGATCACGGCTGCAGAAATAAATGAAAAGATAGCTAAGGGTGCACGGATGCCAAACATTAGTGCTAACACTAGTGTTTCTGGAAGCTCTGACAATATAGGTGATGCATTATCAAATTCGACAAATGAAAAACAACGTATTAATACTGGTTTATCTATATCCATACCCATTTTTTCTGGGAATAGCATATCAACTAGAATACAGAAAGCAAAAATTTCAGTTGATAAACAACAATCAGAATATTTAACTCAATTGCAAGATTTATCCGTGCAGCTAAGATATACTTTGGATAGGCTGAAGAATTATGAAGAAATAATTCCAATTAATGAAACCGTACTTGAATCTGCAGAAGAAGATTTAAAATTAGCTCAGGTGCGTTATTCCCAAGGATCAACAACAATTTTAGAAGTTCTAGACTCGCAGGTATCTGTTCAACAAGCTAGATCATCACTCATTCGTTCAAAATATGATGCCTATATTGAACAAACAAATTTAAAAGCTCTTCTAGGTAGTTTGGATCTAGAATATAAATAGTTATAGGAGATTATAGTGGCTAAACAAAAATTAAGTAAAAAGAAAAAATGGTTGATATTTGGCGGTGGTGGATTGCTATTAGTGATTTTGATTGTAGCAAGTCTCAGAAAGGACAACACCAATGCCATAAAGGTGGAAGCAGAAAAAGTTTCTCGTAAAACAGTGATTCAAAAAGTCAATGCTAGTGGAAGAATTCAGCCTGAGTCAGAAGTCAAAATTAGTGCTACATCCTCTGCATGGATTGATTCAATTACTGTAAAAGAAGGTGACCGAGTTAAAAAAGGTCAACATTTGATTTCTTTAGATAGAAAACAATTATTAGCTAATTATAATTCCTCCTCTTCATCTGTCCGTTCTGCTGAAGCTCGTATAAAACAGGAATTAGCAAGTAAGAAACGTGTAGAATCAATGTACGAGCAAAATCTTGCTTCTGATCAGGAACTGGAAGCTGTTCAAGCTTCGTATGAGATTGCAAATAGCCAGCTTGCGCAAGCTAGGGCAAACCTAGAGTCAAGAAAAGATGATCTTGATAAAGCTAGAATTATGGCGCCACAAGATGGTATAGTTACAAAAATATATAAAGAAGTAGGTGAAATGGCGGTTGGAGGAATGTTCCAGGCGGATAACCTAATGATCATTGCAGATCTTTCAAGAATGGAAGTCATCATTGATGTGAATGAAAACGATGTGGTTTCTGTCACTATTGGAGATACAACAGAAATTGAAATTGATGCTTTTCTTGATACTTTATTTTATGGAGTGGTTAGCGAAATTGCACATGTATCAGACATCACAGGAATGGGTTCACAGCAACAAGTCACTAACTTTCAGGTGAAAGTGAGAATGCTAAATGTTCCAGATGGTATTCGACCAGGTATGAGTGCAACTGCAGATATTATTACTGACAAAAAAGAGAATGTTTTAGCAATTCCAATACAGAGTTTAACTGTTAGACAAAAAGGGTCTGAAAAATTTGGAAGTAGTGGCAAGAAGTCTGGTAGACCAACCGGTGGTAATACAGAATCTAATAGTTCTAAAAAGAGAGAGGTTGAGGAATTAGTGTTTGTAATTGCTGATTCAGAAGGTAAAGTTAAAAGAGATGAGCCACTAGATGAAGATGAAACTACGGATAAAGAAATTAAGAAAGCTAAAAAGGGCACAAAATATGCCCATATAAGACCAGTAAAGGTTGGAATCTCTAGTGATACCCATTA
>JAYZKF010000047.1:0-4501 GCA_036163755.1 Fidelibacterota bacterium | reverse complement strand
TTAAATACACTTCATAACTAATAAATGTAATGATAGGTATAGAAAGATTATCAGATCCTCTATAGCTAATTAATTCTGATAGAGTAGCTGATAATGCTGTAAAAATTCCCAATCCAAATAAGATTGGTAACGGTATAAAGAAATTGGAACCGTAAAGTCTTGAAAGAATATCTGTACCCAATAGAATAATTAAAAATGAAGAGCCAAACATTGCTGATGTTCCTCGTGAAGATTTTTTATCAATCCAGGGCGTGAATGCGTGGCGTTGCTTTGCGCCGAAAATAGCAGCAATTGGATCCGCAAGCGTCAAAACAAGTATGGCTAAGATGAATGAGATGGGCTTATCCCACCAGAAAAAAGATAGGATTAAAACCGAAAGAGGAAAATAGATTGTCCCGTAACTTTTTCTGGAAGTCGCGTTCATGCTTTTAAACTTTTCTGACAATAATAAATATGTGTTAATAGCTATGAATAAAGAAGATAAAAGAATTATCTGAATATTTACTTTAAATAATATTGGACAAAAACAAATTATGAGTCCTATGAAAACATGGACAAATTTCCGTGTGGATTCGGGAGGTCTCCCAGTATAATTCCTTATTGTTTCTGCAATGCCTAGTACAAAAAAGATAGTAACAAAAATTATACCAAATATGGCCCAATCATTTAATTGCTCAACAATATCCATATTTATAACTCCCCATAATTATATGGAGAGTTATTAATATTTATTTTACTGGATAACCGTTTTCATCTAACAATACTGGATTTCCATAGCCTAGAGATTTGAGGCCGTTTAACTGAGTTTTAGCATCGCCAACAACTAAATAGATCATTTCATCTGGTCGAATATACTTTTGTACCAAATCATTATGCGATTCTACTGTCATATCTCTAATTATTTCCTCTTCATTTTTTATATAATCAAAAGGAACTCCATACACTGCTATATAATTAATCATTCCTCGAAGAGCACCTAGTGTCTCAAATCTTCTAGCATTTGACTTTAATAGAACATTTTTGGTGAATTCAAGATCTTCATCACTAATAGGTTGGCGATAATTCATCATAAGATCTTTAAATATATTTACTGATTCTTCAGTTGTATTTGATCTAACCGCAGATGACGCAGTAAATGTTCCAGGATATTTTGTCCCACTAAATCTTGTTCTAGCGCCATAAGTAAATCCTTTTTCTTCTCTTAAAACCATATTCACATCTCCGCTAAAGTTGCCTCCAAGTTTCATATTCATAACCATAGTTGCATAATAATCTGGATGGGTGCGAGGAAGCCCAAGATATCCAATTCTAATTTCAGATTGTTTAGCATTAGGAACATCAACAAAATATACTTTTGCAGCCTTACTAGGAGTAGGTATTTCATAATCAGAAAAATCAACATCTTTAGTATCCCATCGCTCAACTAGCTCTTTAAATGCGTTAACAGCCTCACTGCGACTAATATCTCCAACAATGCTAATCGTAGCTAGATCAACAGATAAATTAGCATTTACAAAGCTTTTTAGGTCATTTAGTTGGATTGACTGAACTGACTCTACAGTTCCAAGGGTAGAATTTGAAAGTATATGTTTGCCATAATTAAGCTTATTAAAAACTTTAGATGCAATAGTTGAAGGAACAGCGCTTCGCCTTTTAATTGATTCTACAGTCTCACGTTTGACGCGTTCAAATTCTTTAGAATCCCAGCGTGGCTCAAATAGAATTTCCTCAACAAGTTCCAGAGTTGGAATAAAATTCCTTTTTAATGTATTTACATTAATATTTATAGATTGTTTACCTGTTGACATACTTATTGAAGATCCAAGGGCATCAATAGCTTCTTCAAGTTCTACTGGTGTCTTATTTGCAGTTCCTTGCATCATAATGTCGGTTACTAAGTTTGCGACTCCAACTTTGTTAGGATCATCCAATAGCATACCACCTTCAATTGAAATTCCAAAACTGACTAAAGGAAGTTCATCGTGTTTTGCACCATATATAGATATTCCCTTATCATAATCATGCTTCCATATTTTTGGAAGATTTAATCGTGGCTGCGGCCCATCAACTGGTTTTACAGATCGATCAAATGTGGAAGGGATTTTTGCGATATCCATACCACCTTCACCGGCAACTTTATCAATATTTTTAACAATTTTTTCTTCTTTAATTGGAAATAATTTTGATCCTTCTGCAACTAGATCAACTTTTCCCCGAGGTACAAAGCTAGTTAATACATAATTTTGATTTTTAATGTATTTTTGATAAACCCTTTTGACATCACTGATATTCACATCGAGAACTTTTTGTAGTTCTTCAGCTATAGCATCTGGCGAACCATAATATTCATTATAATAAGCAAGTTGATATCCTTTGCCTAGTACTGAAGATATACCATTATAAAAACTTGTCTCGTATTTTGCTTTTAACCTTTCCAAGTCTGCAGCAGAAAATCCATCTGTTTCAAAGCGCCCAAATGATTCATAAATGGCATTTTCAGCATCAGTCAAATTTGTATTCGGAAATCCTGTTGCAACAACTTCGAATGTTCCTGTTATTTCTTGCGTTCCACTATAGGCATAAACTGATGGTGCTAATTTCTTTTCTTCGACAATAACTTTATAAAGTGGAGATTTTTTCCCATCACCTAATAACTGCGCTAATAATTCCAGAGCTGGTGCATCAAAATGACGTTGATCAATCGTAGGGAAAGCCATCACTAGTCGTGGTGAACGAGCAAAGTTATCTTCGTGATAAGCTTTTTTAATCTCGGGTAGTTCTATATGTTGTGGTTCTGGATCGCCATTATCTGGACCAGGTTTGATTTCACCAAAATACTTTTCAACTAAAGATTTTACTTCACGTTTATTAATATCTCCTGCTATGACCATTGTCGCGTTATTTGGTCCATACCACTGTTCGTAAAAGCTTCTTACATCTTTTAATGTGGCATTCTTAAGATCTTCTAATTCTCCTATTGTTGTCCAGTTATAAGGATGATCTTCTGGGTACATATTTTTAATCATTACATAATTTGAATGACCATATGGGCGATTATCCACTCGTTGTCTTTTTTCATTTTGAACCACCTCTTGTTGGTTCTCAAAAGCAGCTTGGGTAACAGTAGATAATAACCAGCCCATTCTATCAGATTCTAACCAAAGCGCAGTTTCTAGTGCATTTTTAGGAATGACTTCATAATAAACAGTTCCATCTTTACTTGTTCCACCATTTAAGGTTCCACCAGCATTTTGGATCATTTTAAAAAATTGATCTTGTCCAACATGTTGAGACTCTTGGAATAGCATATGCTCAAATAAGTGAGCAAAGCCAGTTCTGCCTGGGATTTCACGGTTAGACCCCACATGATACTGTATTGCTACACCAACAATTGGATCAGATTTGTCCTCATGTAGTATAACAGTCAAGCCATTATCTAGTTGATATTTTTCATAATCTATTTTAAAAGGTGTTTGTTGTCTTTCGTTACATCCACTGATTAAGATAAGGGATGTTAATATTGGAACTAATGTCTTTTTATACATGGGTTTTCTCCTACCATACTGAATTTTTTGATTACTTATAAATTATACTAATTCTATTTTGAAAATTTACACTAATTGTATACCAAAAAAAAAGCCCCACAATCATTCGATAGTGGGGCTTAAGTCATAATTTATTTATAAGATTAGAAAGAATACGTGACTGTTAAATTCATTACCTTGTAAGTAATACCTAGGTCATCAAATAAGCCACCTAATTCTCCATCATCTTTCATCTCAAGATTATGCATTGTATAGTGTGCTTCAGCTCCAACAGGGAAAAGCGGCAATTTAAACCTTAATCCCACGCCATATGCCAAACCGGGATCATAAACATCACCAGCATCACCTAATGGCATCGAATAACCCGCACGAGCAATTCCTCTAAGCATAGGAAGCCCTACTGGTATTTTAGCAACTGCATATCCATAAAGCATATCAAGGCCTTCTTCTCCACCCATTGTATATTCAGCTCCAGCACCAACAAGACTTAAAAGAGTTTTTTCATATCCAATTGTAAAGCCAGTACCTTCAATCTCAACATCACCTAATAATGAACCCAATGCACCACCCACTGACATATCTCTTGACATATCAAGACCCACTCGCAATTGAGCAGAAGCGATTGTAGTGATAGCAATTAATAATAAACTAATTTTTTTCATACTGATTAGTTCTCCTTTGGTATTTATATCTGAAGTTATGACAAAAACTGACCATAGTACAATTCAGGTTTTACGTAGCGGAGGAGGGACTCGAACCCCCGACACGTGGATTATGATTCCACTGCTCTAACCAGCTGAGCTACTCCGCCATTTTATTGTTTAAAAAGCCAGAAAATTTACCTTTAATTAATTATTTTTGTTTAAACAATTTTATATGTCATATTCAATTTATACTTTAATTTCCGCCGGTTTTTATTTATAAAAAAGACGCAAACTTGATCATATAAAGGAGCA
>JAYZKF010000046.1:0-11014 GCA_036163755.1 Fidelibacterota bacterium | reverse complement strand
GTTCCCCATCTTTCCATATCTCAAAATGAAGGTGCGGACCTGAACTAATTCCAGAATTTCCAGATGTTGCAATTGCATCTCCACGATCAACCTTTTCATAAGAGTTTACTAAAATCAATTCATTATGGCCATAATAGGTAAAGTATTCATTGTTATGATAAATGACAACCAAATTTCCAAGGTCAGGAGTCCATCCTGAAAAAACAACTTGTCCTGAAGCACTGGCTAATATTGGTTGTCCTGTGGGTACTGCAATATCAACGCCTAAATGCTTACGGATATCATCTTTATTACTAATAATCATATTTTGAGTAACAACACCGGATACAGGCAAAAGAGAGGGTACATTATTCAAATATCCTGCTCGTATTTTTTGATCATCAATAGTCTCTACTAATTTGCCATCCTCAATCTCGCTCTCGGCGAGGTTCGAGCCTAAAGCTTTTTGTACAACTAGCTCCATTTGTTTCATCCGTTCTAAATCTCTATACAATTCTAATACTGCTGTCCTTTCCTCTATTACTTCAGTATAACGATTCTTCATTTGGTCATGATCAAATGCTTTTGGCCCAAATATTAATAAACCAATTACCATACTTGTAATTATACCAACAATCGTAAATATTAAAACTAGTGTTCCATTGCGAGAAATCGAAAACTGTCTATTTTTCCCATCATGATCAGGTACGATTAAAAAAGTATATCTACTTGGCTTCATAAATTTATTCTATTGAACGAATCAAATCTAAAATACGTTCTAAATCATCATCAGAAAAATAATTTACCTGAATGGAACCCCCTTTTTTACCCTTATGATTTAGTTTTACTTTTGTTCCGAAAATACTAATAAGCTCATCTTCAAGCTGAAGAACTAATCGATTTTTAGATTTTACTTTTCGTTTTTTTGTTTTTGCAGTTGATTTGTTTTTTTCTTTTGAAAAATTTTCCGCCCCTCTAACGGAAAGATCGTGTTTTATTATTATCTGCCAAAGTTTCAACATACCTTGTTTAGTCTTCATTGCTAAAATAGCACGACCATGACCAGCACTTATTTGATTATTCCTTAAACTTTTTTTAATATCGCTAGGCAGCTGTAGTAATCTTAGAGCATTAGTAATTGTTGATCTATTTTTGCCAACTGTTTTTGCTATTTGGTTTTGTGATAAATTAAATTTGCTTTGGAGCAATGCATATGCTTCAGATTCTTCAATGGGATTTAAATTCTCTCTTTGGATATTTTCTATAAGAGCAACTTCCATCATCTCTGACTCTTCAATAACCTCTAAAATATATGCTGGAATTTCTTTCTTGTTAGCCAACTTTGATGCACGCAATCTTCTTTCACCAGCTATTAGAATGTACTGGTTGTTCAAAAAACGGACAGTTATGGGAGTAACAACACCTTTTTCTTTAATTGATGCACTTAGTTCATCTAAAGATTTTGAATCAAAATATTTTCTGGGCTGGTGTGGATTTCTTTTTATTTTTGAAATCGGGATCTTTTTTACCCCCGCAGGAAGCGCATCACCTTTTTTTTGCGGCCGAATTAAAGCATCTAAACCTTTGCCTAATCTTTGAGTCGCCATTATTTCAAAATCTCTTCTACTAATGAAATGTAATTTTGAGCGCCAGTAGAATTTGCATCGTATAATAGAGCTGGCTTACCAAAGCTAGGAGCTTCGCTTAAACGAACATTGCGATGTATAATTGTTTCAAAAATTTTATCTTTAAAAAACCCTTTGACTTCATCAGCAACCTGTTTTGACAAATTTAATCTGCTATCATACATAGTTAATAATACTCCCTCTATTTCAAGTTTTCGATTCAAATTCTTTTGCACCAATCGAACCGTGTTTAATAGTTGTCCCAACCCTTCCAATGCATAATATTCGCATTGTATTGGAATAATCACAGAATTTGAACAGGTCAACGCATTCAACGTAAGCAAACCAAGTGAAGGTGGACAATCAATCAAAATATAATCATATTTTTTTCTAATAGGTTTTAGTGCTTTTTCTAACTGATGCTCTCTTGCCATAAGATTAACCAATTCGACTTCTGCCCCTACAAGATCATTTGTTGATGTAATAATATCAAGAAACTCTAGCTCAGTATTTGTAATTATCTCTTTTGTTTTTGAACCACGAATAATAGCATCATAAATCGTACCTTTTGGCTCACCAGTTAATTGTTCAAGACCTGTAGTAGCATTTGACTGTGGATCTAGATCAATTAAGAGTGTTTTTACTTCGGAAACAGCAAAACTCACAGCCAAATTGACTGAGGTTGTAGTTTTTCCTACTCCACCTTTTTGATTAGTTAATGAAACAATTTTACTCATTGAAAGACGTACCAATAAACAATATAGAAGCAATTAATTTAGTGGAATAATACTTCTGGAATCAATAAAGGTATAATTTATATTTGAATCAAATATGTCAACTTGATTACTTGAGTATTTTGCGTTAATTCATTGTTATTATTACTCATATCATAACGCCGGTTTAAAACAATAAATAGATCACTTCCAGGAGTATGAATCCAGTTAATCCTACAATATAATTGAAGTTGTTCTGAAAAATTATCATACTGAATTATTGCCTTACCAAACCATTCCCGGTTCAACGCGCCTTCAGCAGTGATGCCATATACATTTGCTGCGAATTCTTGTTGATTAGGCATTGAAATAATGTTCTGATTCGCTGAACCATAAAGTGTTAAGTGATTCGAAAAACGCCTTCCTATAGACCCAGATAAAGTTGTTTTATCTCCGCCAAAATAATCTCCTTTTGCAAATCGCACATCACCCCAAAAACCTCGGCTTTGGTTTGAACGTGCAGTTAATAAAATCCCTTCATCTATGTAATTACCTTTAAGTATTTCTACACCATTACCAAGAGTGAAACCTTGCTCTAATTTTTCTTTATTGCGGACAACTTTCAATCCAATTCTATCTCTAGTCTCAAGAAAAGCATCAATAGACAATTGTAAAATACCAGTTTCACTTATCCCAGAGTGGTTTTTAACATCTCTAGCATAAAGAGAAAATGACCATTGACGAATTAATTCATCACCATCCCCCACTCTGGGCGTAAAGCCAGCTATTACTCCAGTACCAATCATATCATTTCTTTGAACAAAACCAAGAGCAGGCTGGAAATCTTTATCAACACGGTGCTGCCCAGTTGATAAAAAATAACGATCATTTTTTAGATCAAGCCGAATCATTGATGCAGCTGAAGGACCATCTAAACTAGGGTCCTCCACTTGACTATACCACACGTTCATACTACTACTACCCCAAAATCTCATTTGCCCGTCAATTCCAAAGACTGAATTTTGCATATTATTATTTGAAACATCTGTAATTACTGCTCCTATCGTTGTTCTATCGCGAATATCAGACCGAAGTCTAAATGCACTATATGCTGTAGCTGGTTGACCGTCCTCTCCCTTTGTATGAATATTTAAGGCTCCTATTGAATTTTTTCCTATCTGACCAAAAATTCGAGTTCCTCCCAATACATTTTGATTTAATCCAATTCTTCGACTAAAAAATATTTCGGTTTGACGAGGGTTACCAAAAGCAAATAGTTTAGAACGTGTTAGAAAAAAATCTCTTTTTTCAGGGTAAAACAAACTAAATCTCGTCAAATTAATTTGAGCATTATCTGCCTCTACTTGGGCAAAATCAGTATTGTAAGTCAAATTGAGTGTTAAATTAGATCTTAATCCATAATAAAGATCAACGCCAGCGGTCCCCAAATCGTCTGATATATTTTCATTATCTGTTATTTGTTTTTGAGATCCAGCAATCCCGAATGGTTTTATCTTAATATCATTTCCTCTCTTGATATTTTTTAAACCAGTCAAATTTGCGTATTGAGAAACTTGATAAACGTCAGAGCTATACTCCAACCCTATATGGGGCCACATCACGCTTTCATTCTTCCTGTTAATGTATCGTTTTACAGCTAATCCCATGGTTAATTCGTCTTTACTTGGAAACCTTAAGGTATTCCATGGGATGGCAACCTCTAGTACCCAACCATAATCTGTTACACGACCTTCGCTGATATAAACTCCATCCCATGCCCATTCATCTAAACTTGGACGATTTTCATCTGATATTAAAGCATCATCCTGAGTGCCTAATGGATTCATTTCAAATAAATAAGCATTCCTCCGATCTAGGTAAGTATCTAATGCAATTTCCAATTTATCGTCTCGGTGAATCCAACCACCTCGATTAAGAATGGTCGCACGAATTTTTTCAGGTTCACTATCAAAAAAAATGAATCCAAAATATAGATAATTATCATCATAGAGGATTCGCATTTCAGATTTCTCTGATGGTTCACCACCATCTAGGGGTAATCGTTGAACAAATTCAGTAATAGGATTAACTGTTTCCCAAATTTTTTCATCTAAGTCACCATTAACTTTAATAGGCTCATCTGAACGTTTAGCTAAAACTTCTGGACGACTTTGTCCAGAAACATTATAGTTTAGCAAACAAAAAAAGAGGACAAAACTCGGATTTACATATTTCAAAATTCTAATTTTTTGACAATTGTTTTTTGAAGAATAAGAAATAGACTGGAATTCCTGAAAGGACAAAAAGCAAATCTTGAAGTGATGCCCAAGTTTCATAATACGCACGAAGCATAACCAATAAGATTATCCCTAAAATATATAATGAAGGAAGAAATGGATAATACGGTAACTTATAACACTCTTTATTACCCATATCCAATGATCTAAATTTGAATAATGCGATTGTTGTAAATCCATAAAAGATTAATATAGCAAAAACCATTCCTGCAACTATGGTTTCGAAATTTTGTCGGATTAAAATTATAACAACACTCCACGTACAATGTGCAAGAATTGCGTGAGACGGAGTTTGAAATTTTGGATGTATAAAATCAAACCACTTAAACATTAATCCATTCTTAGCCATCGCATAATAGACTCGAGTCGTTGCCATCATTGTACCATTCACACTTCCTGTAGCTGAAATAATAACCATTATTGAAATAAGGCTAGCGCCAATATTACCAAATAATGAAATAGCTGTATCCGAAGCAACGATTGTGCTTGATCGCATGCCATCTAACCCGATAACAGTATGATATAAAAAATTAGATCCAATATAAAGGATAGCAATGATTATCATTCCATATAACATAGATTGAGGGATCACCTTTTGCGGTGTTTTCATTTCTCCTGCTACATAACCAACTCTATCCCATCCTAAAAAAGAAAAAACTATCATAAACAATGCGGCAACAATATTGCCTGTGTGTCCAAGAGTTGCTGTGGCTTTAGCCGTCTCAGATAATTTTGAAAAATCTCCATCAATAAAAAATAATCCAACAAGCGTAAAAAGGAATAGCCCAGTAATTTTAACTGAAGAAGAAAATTTGTTATAAAGGCTTCCTTTTTCGACTCCTAAATAATTAATTATACCAAATATAATCAGGATCAAAATAGCTGCCACTATCTTATATGATTGATTTAAAGGAATAAAAAATCCTATATAGTCAGCTGACAGTAGACTTAATGCTGCTGCCGGACTAGTACGGATAATTAAAAGTTGAGACCAACCAAATAAAAAGCCCCAAAAGGGCCCAAAGGCTTTCACCATATATATATATTCGCCTCCAGTATTGGGAAAACGAGTACCTAGCTCCGCATAAATCAGTGCCCCAATATAGACAAATACAGCTACCCCAATCCAAAGAGCAATTACAATAGAGAACGAATCTACATATTTCGCTATAACTTGAGGGGTTTTAAAAATGCCTGCGCCAATAGTAATTCCAACTAATAATGCAACACCATCCGTAAGACCGAGGGATTTTTTAAGCTTTGACATTTTCCCTTAAGGCTTTACGTATTTGTACATCAGGCGTATTAAAGCATATGCTTCCACCATATCTTTTGCATTGTACTGAACTGTATAACCATCAATCCACTTCATATTTGGTATAGCTTGTAATATTTCTGCATGCGTTGTACTTGAAAATTTTAATTTTATTGAAACATTGTTTTTTAGTTTAATGGGCTTTTTGGTTTTTATTTTTTTTAATGCTCGAAGTGTAGCTTCTGATAATTCTTTTTGCACAACAGTTCCATGTTTCAATTGTGCAACTTGAGCTGTTAGAGCAGTCTTTGTTGTTACTAACTCGGAGTTTACAAGTTTTCCAAATTGTTTTGTAAAAACATCATCTCCAGCAGCCAAAATTACGGGAACATTCATTTCACCTGCATAAAAGGCATTCAATCCACCTTCACCAACTTCAGTTTCGTTAAGCCATAATCCTTTTACAGAACCTGACCCGGTATGAGCTAAAAACCCTCGTGCTGTTCCTGCTCGAGCATGATAACCTAAAAAAATGGCACCATCAAAACTCTTATCTAATCCCTGAACCATGCCATAGGGCTTTTTATTACCTTGTATGTAGACAACTTTTGGATCAAGATCTTGATGATTAAGATTTTGCATATCTCCATGAGAATCATTCACTATTATTTCTGCAGATGAGTTATACTCATAGATTGCAGATACAACTGCATTTACCTCATCAGTCATCAGTTTGCGTCCTAGATTATAATCTTTACCTTTAGCTCGAGTCATTTCTGATGTACCTATACCACCAACACCTTCCATGTCAACTGAAATAAATATTTTGAGTGATGAATTTGCAAATAGAAGGGAAAATAAACTAAGTAGAGTTACTAATTTTTTCATAATTAATCCTTACCAAATGGGAGTCGATTTAAGGCAATATTACCATTACTCATAACAAATACAACATCTTGTATAGTATGAACATCATTTAATGGATTCTTTGTAACCACAATTAAATCAGCATCTTTGCCAATATCAACCGTTCCGGTTTTTTTTGAAATTCCTAGTAGCTCTGCACCGACTATAGTTGCCGAACGAATAGCATCTATTGGTTTCATTCCTAGGTTAATAAAGTTTGTTATTTCCATTCCAATTCTTGTCGTGCTATTAGGACCATACCCTGTATCTGCACCAGTTGCAATTTTAATACCCATTTTGTAAGCCATTTTAACGGTTGTTTCCAATGATGGAAGCATATGCTGGCCCCTAATGATCAATACTGGATTATCATAATCTCCACCAGGCTGGGTCAAATCCAAAACTGTAGTGAATGTTGGAACAAGAAATGTGTCCATTTTTTTCATGAGTTTTAAAGTTTTTGAAGTTAGATATGTGCCATGTTCAATACTTCTCACACCCGCTTTAACTGCAGCATATCCTCCTTCATCTCCATGAGCATGAGCCATTACAGGAATATTATATTTATTTGCTTCATCTACTATAATCTTTAATTGTGATTCAGTATATGTTTGTTTTCTGGGATCAGTTTGTGGAAGACCTGCGCGCTCTGTTCCACGTGTTTTGATAAAATCAACACCACGCTGTGCGTTCACTTGAACAACTTTTTTTAAATCATCTTCTTTATTTACTCCACCATGTAAATTCCCAAGACGTGTATCGGCTAAAATCGTTTCACCCAAATTTGGTGTTACAAATACTCCTGTAGCAATCATATCTGGACCAATTAATGCCCCAGTTTTGACCATTTCACGAATTGATATATCTTGAAAATTTGGTGTGCTTGCACTCCTAGCCGTTGTCACACCAGATTCTAAAGCACGATTTGCAGCATCTATAGTTCTTATATGAGTATGCGCATCAATAAAACCGGGCAGCAAGTACATCCCACCTAAATCAATCAACTTATATCCTTTAGGTTTTAATCCATCTTTTTTTATCGATTCAATTTTGCCATTAGAAATAAAAACCATCATGTTTCTTTTTTCAACATTGGAAATTCCATCAATAAGGTTGGCATTATAGATTATAATCTTTTTCTGCCCACTGATAATAGATGAAAGTGTTATTAATCCAGCAAATAATAAAATTTTTCTCATAAATCACTCCTTGGAAATTTATTAATCCATAGCATAGCATCAAGCACAAGACAGTGGAAAGAAATTAAACTTAATCCTAAAATAGATATATTATGTTTCATCGATTGTTCAACTCCATTAGCAGTTGCCAAACCTATTGTCATTAATAAAATAGATAAAGCCGTGATCCATAATTCGGCTTGGACAAAAGCCCACTTCAAATACGTTGGTGAATCAATATATGAAAATGTAGTATGAATCCATAAAGAAGCAGAAAAGAGAAATAAGACTAATAAAATAATCATTTTAGTTGCATCTACTCTACCCCAAAAAAATTGTAAACTTAACCCATCACTAAAAACCATATAATGAATAGCATAGCAGTAACCAAATCCAGCGAAAAACATCGACGTAACTATCCAAGGCCTCCAATTGATAGGTACCCCACCCCAAAGATAATTTCTTGTTTCAGGATGATAAATCAAGGCTATTATATAACCACCAAGAACTGCAATGCCTCCAATAAGATTTATCCATAAGAATTGAGATTGTATGCGCATGTTATCCTCTTTTCCTTTACTTTATTCCTTTGATGATTAGAAAAATAACCATTTATATTTTTTGTAAAAGATTACATCTAATTTTACTTAAACTATTTATATGAAAGCATTAGTAAAACATTCACCTAAAGTTGGAATTTGGATGGAAGATGTCCCTATTCCAGAATGCGGTACAAATGAAGTAAAAATAAAAATTACTCATACCGGAATTTGCGGATCTGATCTTCATATCTATCAATGGGACGAATGGGCCCAACGCACTTTAAAGCTCCCTTTAGTTATTGGACACGAGTTTTGCGGCATAATTGAAGAAATTGGTCCTGGCGTATCTCACTGTAAAGTTGGTGATCGTGTTTCAGGTGAAGGTCATATCACATGTGGATTTTGCCGTAATTGTCGCGCAGGAAAAAGGCATTTATGCCATAAAACAACTGGGGTAGGTATCCAAAGATCTGGAGCATTTTCAGAATTTCTAGTAATTCCAGAATCAAATGTATGGCCCATTCATAATACTATTGCTTCAGAAATTGCCGCTTTTTTTGACCCATTTGGTAATGCAGTTCACACTGCATTATCATATAATACAGTAGGTGAAGACGTTCTAATAACTGGCGCTGGACCCATTGGAATAATGTGTGCCAGTATTTGCAAATTTGTTGGGGCAAGAAATGTAGTCATTACTGATATTAATGAATATCGATTAGACCTTGCTAAAAAACTTGGTGCTACAAAAGCCATCAATATATCTAAGGAAAAAATTGAAGATTGTTTTGAAGAACTAAATATTATTAATGGTTTTGATGTAGGATTAGAAGTTTCTGGTAATCCTTCAGCATTTAATAACCTTCTTTCAAAAATGTATAATGGTGGAAATGTTGCGCTTTTGGGATTACTCCCCAAGTCTACACAAATTAATTGGGATGATATCATTTTTAAAGGCCTACATATTAAAGGTATATATGGTAGAGAAATGTATGAAACATGGTATAAAATGACGCAGATGCTTCAAAGTGGTTTAGATATTTCAAAAATACTTACACATGAACTTCCTGTCGATGATTTTCAAAAAGCATTTGATATAATGGAATCAGGCAAATGCGGAAAAGTAGTTTTAAAATGGTAATTATGTAATGAATGATTCTGGTAAAATATATCAAAAAACATTAAAAGATATCGAAGCTGAAGGACTTTATAAACAAGAACGAGTGATTACTACGCCTCAAAGAGTTCAGATTTCAACTGATAAAGGAAATGAAGTACTCAACTTTTGTGCCAACAATTATTTGGGACTAGCAGATCATCCCGAGGTTATTTCAGCAGCAAAAGCAGGGCTTGATCAATACGGGTATGGTTTGGCTTCTGTTCGATTTATATGTGGAACCCAAGAACTTCACAAAAAATTAGAATTAAAAATATCTGATTTTTTTAGCTCAGACGATACTATTCTATACACCTCTTGCTTTGATGCAAATGGCGGTTTATTTGAAACGCTTCTTGGACCTGACGATGCAATCATATCTGATTCACTAAATCACGCCTCTATAATTGATGGAATACGACTTAGCAAAGCTCAAAGATTAAGATATAAGAATAGCGATATGAATGATTTAGAATCGCAATTAAAGAAAACAAATGAAGCTAGATTACGACTAATTGCAACGGATGGAGTTTTCTCAATGGATGGTTATATAGCAAAATTAGATGAAATTACCAATTTAGCTAAAAAATATGATGCAATGGTTATGGTTGATGATAGTCATGCTACTGGATTTATCGGTAAAACGGGTCGAGGATCTGCTGAACATTGTAATGTGATGAATAAAGTTGATATTTGGACATCAACTCTTGGAAAAGCCTTAGGTGGAGCATCAGGAGGGTTTACCACGGGCCGAAAGCATATTATAGATCTACTTCGACAGCGATCTCGACCTTATATGTTTTCAAACACTGTAGCTCCTGCTATTGTTGCTGCAAGTTTAAAAGTTTTTGATATGCTATCTTCTACTACCTCACTAAGGGATAAACTTGAAAAAAATACACTATATTTTAGAGAGCAAATTAGTTCTGTCGGCTTTGATATTAAAAAAGGAATCCATCCAATAGTTCCAATCATGCTTTATGATGCAGTATTAGCCCAAAAAATGGCAGCAGCTTTATTAGATGAAGGTATTTATGTTATTGGTTTTTTCTTTCCTGTTGTACCAAAAGGCGAAGCACGTATTCGAGTTCAAATTTCTGCAGGCATGGAAAAATCAGATCTAGATAAAGCAATAGAAAAATTTTCCAAAGTTGGAAAAGCTATGGGAGTAATTTAATTCTATCAAGCTTGCGCTGGTAATAAACCAAGAGTAAATTCACCGGCTTTTTCAATTATTATTTTTTTATAAAAGAATGAATAAACAATTAACACCAAGATTATTAATTATCGGACTGGTATTGACATGGGCTATTTGGGCTATTTGGCCAACATTCCAATACCAACAATTAAGTGATTCTGAAAT
>JAYZKF010000045.1:0-4190 GCA_036163755.1 Fidelibacterota bacterium | reverse complement strand
CTTCCTGACGTGTTGGCTTAATAATATTTTTTAACGCATCTGGGAATATCTTGCTTAACCAAGGACCGCAGGCAAAAATATATGAGTCAGCTTGAAGCTTGGATCCATCAGAAAGATCCAATTTGCTTAATTGATTATTGATAATTTTCCCAGGTTTAACAGCTAATTGTTTATACTCTCCACCCTTTTTAACAAAATTTTCTAAAACAACTTGGCAACAATGTCGTGCTGGTAAATATCCTGCTTCATGTTCATAATAAAAAGATTTAAGCCCTGATAAATTTATTTGAGGATATCGTTTTTTTACTTCTTCTTTTGACAACTGTTCAGATTCTAATCCAGCTTTATTTACTATCGGAAGTGATTTTTGGGCGTATGTATCATCAATTTGAAAAAACCATAATGCTCCCGTTGGAAAATATAATGATTGGTGCCACTGTTTTTGGTAACGCTTCCAAAGTTTAAATGATCGAGCAACTAGATCAACATAAATTTTATCTTCACCATATATGCCTCTAATAACTCTTGAATCACCGCCAGAACTTGCTCGTGAATTTCCAGGGCCAAAAACATCTAAGAGTGTAACAGAGTATCCTTTTCTTAATAAATGGTAAGCAGTCCATCCTCCGAATGCACCTGCACCTACTACAGCAATATGTTCTTTCTTTCTATTATTACTTTTGGTTGAATTAGTTTTTGTCATAGCATGTATTGGTTTTGCTAATGCAGCCATTATTGATGTTTTCACAAAATGTCGGCGATCCATTTAACCTCTATTCACAATTTAGAAATTGATTAGTAAACATACTTTATTTTTTGTTCTAAATAATATTAAAAACAATTAATCTAATTGCAATAAGTGTTAACGCCACTTTAAAAAGAGATTTAAATGTTTTTTCAGGAAGTTTCCCTAACATTTTTTTTCCAAATTTTGTGCCAAAATAGACAGCAGTAATGAGTGGTATCAAGATTTGCCAATCTGATATATAGGTTACATTAAATAAAATAATAAAAATTGGAATCTTGCCTATATGACCAATTGCCTGACAAGCAGCTTTGGTTGCAATGATTGATTCTTTTTTTAATCCTTTGTTAATGAAAAAAGGAGCAATTAATGGCCCAGCTGCACCAATAAAAACGGTGACCAGCCCACTCAACCAACCCATAGCAACAAAAGCTTTATCAGAGACTAGTTTACCTTTTGTACGTATATAGAGAAACCATATGATATAAAGTCCAATCAAAGGTTTTAAAAAATCGATTTTTATTTGGCTTGCTGATGAAACTTCATAGTAATGCATTAATGCATATATAGTGACTGCTGCTAGAATGAGGCCTGGTACAATACCATTGAAAAATCGCTTTAATATATTCCAAGATATATGATCCTTAAAAACTGTAGTTCGCGTTATATTGCTAACTAATTGAACCATACCATGATATGCTACAACGAGATAGCCTTCAGGTAAAATAATTGCCATAATACCTAATAAAGTTATACCACCGCCCATACCAATAATTGCAGACAATATCGATGTTAAAAATGCTGCAACAATTAAAGTTATTGATTCTAACATAGAAGTAAATTTAACTCTGTATAAAATAAAATTTATTTTATTGTAGTATTTTTTAGAATAGAATTATGATAATTAAAAGTCCTGAACAATATCATGGTAGCAATAAACGACCTTTTTTTGAAGGTTGGTACCATAAAATGACTACATCTAAAGGGGAAACACTTGTTGTAATACCTGGAATTTACCGTAGTGGTTTTAGTGAGTATGAGACTGCTTTCTTAATGATCTATCAAGGTTCTAATGGACACATTGAATATATACCCTACCCTGTAAGTGACTTTGAATGTGATAAAAAAGGCTACTCACTTCGTTTAGGGGAAAATTATTTTTCTTTAGATAAAATTAAACTTAATCTAAATACCGAGAAAATTAATCTAAATGGTACAATCTTAAGTGATAATTTAAATCCTTGGCCAGTAACACTTTTTGAGCCAGGATGCATGGGCTGGTACGCATATGTTCCAACAATGGAATGTTTTCATGGAATTTTAAGTATGAATCATACTTTAAATGGTCAACTTAACTTGAATAACTCCAAACTTAATTTTGATGGAGGGAAAGGATATATTGAAAAGGATTGGGGTCGAAATTTTCCAAAGAATTGGATCTGGGCTCAATCGAATCATTTTCAAGATTCAGAGCTAAGTGTATCTATTTCACTTGCTACAATACCTTGGAAAAAATCACAATTTTCTGGATATATAGTAGGCGTACAACATAAAGATATATTGTACCGATTTGCACCATACCGCAGGTCAAGAATAACTAATATAAATTTTGAAGAAAATTCATTAGAGTGGCACTTAAAAAATGGAGATACGGAAGTTCAATTCATTGTAGAACGTGGTTCTAGAAGCAGTTTACTTTATGCACCGGATAAAACGAATATGGTTCCAAAAGTTGCTGAATACCTTGATGGCAAGATCAATTGCAGGTTAATTATTGATGGCAAAACCGCTATTGAAGATCAAACTGATAAAGCTGCCCTTGAAATTATAGGAAACACTGATACACTTATTGAAAGTGTAAAATAAACTATAATTTAATAATTAAGCTTGCGCTCTGGTAAATACTGGCTCAAGTGGACTTGATAAACTTGAATTATAACTATATCCATCAAGATCAAAATTTATGATATCATCAGGATTATTAATTTGATTCTTAATAATATATCGCGCCATCATTCCACGGGCTTTTTTTGCAAAAAAAGATATGATTTTTGGCGTACCATTTTTGATATCTTTAAATATTGGGGTAATAACTGAAGCATTAAGTCCTTTATTATCAATTGATTTAAAATATTCTACTGATGCACAATTGATAATTATTTTTTCTTTGTGATCTTTTAGTTCATTGGAAAGTGAACTAGATAGTTTTTCGCTCCAAAATTCATACAAATTTTTACCTAATTTATTTTTTAATTGGGTTCCCATCTCTAATCTATAAGGCATCATCAGATCCAATGGCTTTAAGACACCATAGAGTCCGGAAAGAATACGTGTATGGTCTTGTGCAAAAGAAATTTCTTTTTCGTTTAATGATTCAACATTTAAACCGTTATAGGTATCACCTTGAAAAGTAAATACTGCTTGGCGTGATTCTGACTTATTAAATGGAAGTTTCCAATTTCGATATCTCTCCCAATTTAAAATTGAAAGATTTTCACTTATGCCCATTAGATCTTGTAAATCTCCTGGTTGTGATCTTTTCAAAATAGAAACCAATTCTTTTGAATCATCTAAAAAATTGGGAAGTGTTGAAACAATATTATGTGCGTTACATTCTTTGCTAAGTTTTTTTGCAGGTGATAAAACCGTAATCATATTAATACTATCCTATTATTTATTATTTTATATATGAAATTTTATTACTTGAGATTTGAGAATAAAAGTTAATTTTTAAGATTTGAATACCTGATTATTAATCTTATCTATTCCTTTTTTTAATATTTGATCAAATATTTCATCAAGAACCCTTAATCGATCGATTTCTGAACGGGTTGATATCAATAACAATTCAACTTCATGGGGCAATTGAATATGTTCTATCAATTCAAAAGATCTTGCTTTATTCATATGCCTTTCAATTTGATCTGTGACCCCAAGCTGTAACAATAACTTTAAGTACTTCTCTTTTAGCTTGTCAAACTGATCGCCAAATGACTCATTCTTATCAGCCTGAAATTCAACTTGTCCAACATTTAATTCGTTTTCAACAATATTAGAATGTATTTTAAATATTCTTTGCCCTTTTGTGATGATATCCATTTCTCCACTTGGATATGTTTTTATTACTTCTGAAACAGTTAAAGAGCATCCAAAATCTGCTAATCCACTATCCAGTGAATATACCATTCCAAATTCTTGTTTTAATGATATACATTCATTAATTAGAGCTTTATAGCGTTCTTCAAATATATGAAGTGGAACAATCTTAGTTGGATAGGCAACAAGCCCTAAAGGAAAAAGTTTTAATTTATTCATTATTGATTAGTAATTGATTTCATAAAGCATTTAATAACCGATCAATTTGCTTAGTTGTATTATAAATGTGAGTTGATATACGAATTGCATTATGATTATCTCTCTGATGTTCATCAATGTGCGTTTTGAT
>JAYZKF010000044.1:0-4973 GCA_036163755.1 Fidelibacterota bacterium | reverse complement strand
TATTCCCTAAGAGAATGTTTGTATTCTCATTCAATGAATGGGCATATAAAAAAGCAGAACCATATATTATTCCAGTACTTGATAGCAAACCTGTAAAGTGGTGGAAAGATAGAAAAAAACGTCAGGCAGAAAAACAACGTTCTAAGCGTAAATCAGTTTTTGATTAAATAAATTAATTAATTACAGTGAACCAGATATGGATTGGATGGCTACTAATAAATCGGTTGCATCTGTAGAGTGTGGTGCACTTGAGGGATCAAGAATATCCATATTATTTGCAGCTTCTATATAGTTACCTAAATAATAGTAAGCTTGTATAAGTGCCATTCTAACATCTTTATGATCAACTGATTCCTTATGAGAAAATTTATAATATAAATTTTTTGCTAATAAATCATTAGCTGCTGCTACAACTGATTGATATCGATCTGCGGTTGAACCTACCAATACTCCACTGATTGCTTTACCAGCGAGACAATCCAATATGCTAGTACTGGAAACTGTATTACTATAATTATTCATAATTGCTGTAAAATCATTGTATGCTTTGAAAGCATGATTCGTATTGCCTGTATTAAATAATGCTGCCCATCCTCTACCATGCATTGATTCTCCATAAACACTATCATAAGCAGTATGAATATTTGATTTATTCATGGCTTCTTGAAAAGATTGTAAGCTAGTTGCGTATTGACCATTTTCAAATTGATCCCAACCATCATTTATTGAAGCTATAATAGTTAAAGTCTCATCCATAATACCACTTAATTGAACTTCAGCTGGATTTGGCCGAACTGTGCTATTATGTTCAATTCTAAGAGATTTAGATGATGTAGCTAGCGTAGGTGAATACTGGATAGTTATTGTTTCTGTTATTCCTGGTGCAATAATCAAAGATTGTACATTATTTGCAATAGTAAAATCACTTACAGGAATACTAAGGGTCAAATCAAGATCAAAGCCTGAAGAAACACTATTGGTTATTGCAAGATCTAGATCTTTAGTGTCTCCAGATTTAACTAACCCGAATTCTAATTTTGAATTATTATAAGAAAAAGATACTGGCGTTGCTCCTATACCATAAAGATACATTTCAGATATAAAATTTTCATCTTCATCAAAAATATTCATTTTCCCAGAATACTCTTGTCCATTTGTTGGACGAAATGTTACATAAATTTCTTTTGATTCATTTTTTTGAAGAGTTAATACACCCGAAAAGTCCATCGTAAATCCTGGTGAATCCATAATTCTAATTGAACCAACAAAAGTATCTGTAGAGTTTTCAGTATTTTTAACACGAACTTTTTTTGAGACTGACTGATTAATCTCAATTTTTCCAAATTGAATTTCTGTTTGATCAAATTGAACATCTAAAATTGTTTCTTTTTTTTCATCACAAGCTGTGATAAGTAAAAAACTAAATATCAAAAAGAATAATAAATGTTTGATCTTCATCGGGATATGATCATTTTTTTTGTTTGTAAAAATGACCCTGATTTCATTTGATATATATATACCCCACTACTCACTGGGTTTCCCAATGCATCATTGCCATTCCATAAAATATTATATCTACCTGGCGAATTATATTGATTCACTAATTTGATTAATTCACGTCCAAGCAAATCATAAACCACTAAAGATACATGACCCCCTTCAGGTAAATCATAATGTATTCTTGTCTCAGGATTAAATGGGTTTGGATAATTCTGATTAAGAGAATAAGAAGTTGGTATTGAACTTAGTTCGTTTATAGCTAGCGGTTTACCACTACCTCGAGAAATAAGTGTATAATGTCCCAAATGAGTTCCAAAACCTTCAACATTCGTACCATTAGGTGATAGGTCACTTTTGATCTCACGCCAAATATCTCCATCCCAATACGCTATAGAAACAACATTATAGTCTAATTCATCTAAAGCAATTGATACTTTTGCTCCTTTGCTTAGCTCTTTTCCTAAGGGGCCAATTGTATAAATTTTTGATAAGTTGTTAGATCCAATCATTTTTTTCATGCCTGGCATAGTTAAATCCATACCTGCGACTAAATACATATCTTCATCTAAACTATTTTCTGGGATCGACATTGAATACTTACCATCTCTAGAAGCAATATCTCCACCTATTTTAGAAGAAGTAAAATTCACATTATACTTAAATGTCGTATCAATATTCGTACGACCATACTCCATTGTCCCTCGTACATTAATATCAAGAGTTCCAGAAGTATTTAATTTATACTGTTCCACCATCAGCAATGAATCATTAGAAGCAACAGGCAATAACTCTAGAACACTTTCATATCCTGCATTATTTGCTGTAATCGTCATTTTATCTGAGCTCATAACTGAATTACCAACTAGGTATATTTTCATAACATCGGTAAAAACAGAATGTTGCATATAACCTGCACTCAGTTTTGGAACGGTAGTGTCTGAAATATAAAATGATGCTCTGAACATATAATTCCAACCATCTAGAGAAGTTCCTCCAACACTAAAATTTGACATTGGGTCTAAGGTGCCACCTCCACCATAATTATATCCATAAGTATAATTTTCACCCTTCGCATTTTCATCCATAGCAAAATACGTGCCGATCGTATCATCTTCAACAATTGTGATTACAATCTCTCCTAAATTCGATAATTGCTCTTTATAGGGTGTAAGATCTATTGTACTCCAATCTCCCGTTAGATCTGATCTAGATGTCGACCATTTAATTGGATCAGCGACAGATTTTACATTGCCTAGTGTGTCAGTAATTTCGAAGAAATGAATATCAAAGTCCTTTTCCGCAGTTGCAGGTGTTCCTGAGCCAGTAAATTCTTGATCAAAACCAACAACCACTTTAAGCTCGACCAATTGATTTACACTCATTTTAGGATCAAATTTCATTCCCCAACCCCAACCTGGAACGTTATTACCCCAACCTAGAAAGCTAAATGTACTACCATCTGAAGTGGTGAAAGAATCTCCACTTCCATCATCGTAAGCGATTTCTACATAGCCTGTCCAACCTGATGCATCTGTTCCATCTGAAACGTAACTATAAAATGCTGAATATTTTTCTGGATTTGCAATTATAAATAGGGCAGTATACGTATCTAAACTATCATGGTATATTATATGTTTTACACCATCAGTCAATGAATTTAGGGCGAAAAATGATTGATTAAATTCCAACGACCTGTATCTAGGTGTAACCGAAGTAGTAGCTGAAAATGTTATTCCCAGTGAATCTTTGATGGATTCATATGATATATAATTAACTCCATAATCTTTAACTTCATTTCCCGATACATCTACTTTTCCAGAAATGTGTTTAGCGGTAGAGCTCGCCCGCATAGGCATCCACAAATCATATCCCAGGTTAGAAAATACAGTTTTGTTATTATAGTAATTAGCTGTAACCCAATTCAAAAACCATTCTTTATGATCCATTCCAGCGTTATAATTATTTAATAGCTGGTCAAAGGCTTGCCATCCTTGCTTTGGATTACCACCTGCATTAAGAGTAATAAAATCTTTAATCGATTTATCTCCTAATTGCTCTACAAAATACAATGTGAACAAAGAAGACATTGCGTAATGGGCAGCAGTAGACTCCCAAGTCCATCCGATCTTATCTGCTTTACTTAGATAATGTGCATGCGATATATACGCACCACCACAAATTATAGTAGCCATCTCACTTAGACCTTCATTGAAATGTATAGTTTCATATGGATCGTAATTATAATGGATTAAATGTTGAAGCTCGTGGCTTATAGTTCCTTCAGTATAGGATATACTTGCATATGTATCAATATATACAATATCACGACGATTACTCCCAGCGCCATTGGACTGATCCCAAGAACTAAAATATCCCCCAGCCCCAGAAAAAATATCAGCAAAAAGAAAATCAACAATTCCATCACCATCTTTATTTGGTGGTGAACCAAAATACTCTAGTTCTAATTGATAGACGCCCTTGGTAGTATCCCTTGATCCTAATGGAGTACTTTTTTCCAATAATTTTATATACTGATCTGCTAGAGTTTTTGAAATATTTGGTGATCCACTAATTTTGCTTGTATCAGCCCATATTGCAGTATAATCACCTTTAGCCAATAGCTCAGCTACAATCTCTTCAGACTTTTGCCCCCCCTGCCCATCATCAACCATTACCCAAAATTTTTCAAATGACCCCACATTAGATGATTTGTTTAATCTTGGAGGAATTTGCATTTGATTATATACATCAGGATAATCTCGTTTCATTTTTTCAAGATGTGATTTGATAAAATCATCTGTCAAAGTAGGCGCAGCGCATAAAGGACGTTCTGGTAAAGTATCCAGATAATCAATAGGACCCGACTGTATTGTGGCACGAGTATTTTGGCTAAGCAGAATACTAAAAGGAATTAAAAGAAGATATATTATACTACTGCGTTTCAATTGTATCACTTGAAGATATTAAAATTAAAGAATAAAAATATTTTAATTGAGCCTAAATCTTTAGCGAGGCAATTTCATATCCATATCTGCAACAACATATGCCATTACCGCCATTGTTGCAACACATCGATTAAATTCGTCTTTATCTACCTTATCAAAAGTATCTGCATTAGTATGATGATACCAAAAATACCTTGAGCCGTCAACTTTAAGGCCCATGCCAGGGACACCTTCCCTCATGATAGGTCCGATATCAGCACCTCCCCCACCTTTTGTTATTTTACCTGAATCAATTCGATATAATAGTGTTCCAATATCTTGTAATATTTTTAATGATTCGTCAGGTCCAGAGAATCCAAAACCTGATGGTTTGAAAACACCCGCATCAGACTCCATCGCAAGTATATGATTATCAAGTTCATTCAAATGTTCATCACGATAAGCTTCTCCACCTCGTAAACCATTTTCCTCGTTTGTCCACATTACAGCACGAATAGTACGTTTTGGTTTTAACCCAAGGTCTTTGAT
>JAYZKF010000043.1:0-11171 GCA_036163755.1 Fidelibacterota bacterium | reverse complement strand
CTTCAGGTGGTATTTGGAAATCCACAAGCAAAGGAACTATTTGGAAGCCTGTATTTGATAATGAATTAGTTTCAAGTTTTGGAGATATGGCTATTTCTAAATCAAACTCAAATATTATTTATGCAGGAACTGGTGAGCAGCAAAATCGCCAAAGCACTACCTGGGGAAATGGTATGTATAAATCAACTGATCAAGGGGAAACATGGAGTTCAATTGGTTTAAATAAAACATATCATATTGGAAAGGTTATTGTTCATCCAAAAAATTCAAATGTAGTCTATGTCGCTGCGCTGGGCAACCTATGGAAAGAATCAAAAGAAAGAGGTGTTTATAAATCCACAAATGGTGGTAAGACTTGGAAGAAAGTTCTTTATATAAATGAATTTACGGGAGTCGTTACCATTGAAATGGATAAGAATGACCCCAATATTTTATATGCTGCTGCTTATCAACGAATGCGAAAGGTATGGGGATTTAATGGAGGTGGATCTGGTAGTGGTATTTACAAAACAACTAATGGTGGAAATACTTGGACAAAGCTATCCAAAGGTTTACCGCCTGGTAATTTGGGTCGAATTGGCTTAGCAACCTCTCGTACTCGTTCTAACATTGTTTATGCTACCATTGAGCATCCTGATTCAAGTGGTTTTTATCGGAGTGCTAATGGTGGTAATAGTTGGAAAAGAATGAACAGTTTAAATCCTCGACCAATGTACTATAGTCATATACATGTAGATCCAAATAATGATGATATTGTTTATATGTTGGCAACTGAATTTTATCGAACAGAAAATCAAGGTAAAACCTTTTATCAAATGCCTACTCGACCCACATATGATGTTGGTGTACATAGTGATCATCATACATTGTGGATAAATCCAAAGAATTCAAATCATTTTTTTCTGGGTGGTGATGCAGGACTTCATGAAAGTTGGGATTATGGCAAAACATATAATCGCTTAAATAATATTCCAATTGGCCAGTTCTACGGAATGGGAGTTGATATGGAAACTCCTTATAATGTTTATGGTGGTATGCAGGATAATCACTCTTGGATGGGACCCAGTTCTACACGCCATTGGTTAGGTATTCTTGCCGATGATTGGAAACAAGTTGGTTTTGGAGATGGTATGTATCAGCAACCAGATCCATCCTCAAAGATTTTATATAATGCCTCTCAAAATGGAAATATTATCCGCGTAGATCGGAATACAGGTAATATGCAGGGTCTGAAGCCAATTCCCAGCGATATAAATGAGAAATATCGTTTTGATTGGGTCACTCCTTTAGCAATATCAAAACATAACCCAAAGAAAATATTCTTAGGGGGGAATCGATTGTTTATAAGTGAAGATGCTGGGTTATCTTGGTCACGCACTAAAGATTTATCCAAAAATACAAATAGAGATTCTCTTTCAATAATGGGTGTATTGGGAATCGATACCAAACTTTCAAGAAATGATGGAACATCATCCTATGGTGAAATAATATCAATTTCAGAATCTCCATTGTGGAATCGAATTATTTGGATAGGGACAGATGATGGAAATGTTCAGCTTTCAAAAGACGCAGGAAAGACTTGGGAGGAAGTTGGAAGAAATATACAAGGTCTGCCTTCAGCATCCTATGTTAGTCGCGTACTAGCTTCAACTAAAGGCCGTGGCGTTTGTTATGTTACATTTGACAGACATAGAGAAGGAGACTGGGAACCATATATTTATAAAACAGAAGATTATGGCCAAACATGGGAAAAGTTAGATCAAGGTCTGCCCATGGGTTCAATTAATGTTATTATTGAGCATCCAGACAATTCTGATGTTCTATTTGTAGGAACAGAGAACAGTGTATTTGTTTCTGTAAATGGAGGTCAAAAGTGGGTTAAAATGACTGGGAATTTACCCACTACATTATATGATGATATGTTAATTCATCCTCGAGATAAAGACCTTGTGCTTGGAACTCATGGTAGAAGTTTTTGGATTTTAGATGATACAACTCCGTTTGCTGAATGGTACAAATCCCAAGATAATAAGGTTCACATATTCTCAATTCGACCTGCTACACTATTTTATTATTGGAAAGATACATCATATAGGGCTCAAGAAGAATGGGCAGGTCCAAATCCACCCTATGGTGCACTGATTAATTTTATTGTTAGTAGTGAGGCCGATTCAGCGACTATTTCAATTTCTAGGAATAAGAAAGTAGTCCGAGAGTACAGTGTAGCTGTAACTAAAGGAAAACTTGATCAGTTGGTTTGGGATTTAAAATATAGCCCACCATCCTTTGATAGAAATGAAAGAAAAAGAGATGGGTTAATAAAACCTGACCCATCTCAATTATTGCCAATACCTGCGCATAACCTTGATCCAATGGGCCCCGATGTTTCTCCAGGAACATATTTGGTAACGATAAATTCTGGTGGAGAATCATATTCTCAGAAGGTAAAAGTTTATGGAGATCCTAGGTTGGATATTAAAGCAGGAAATTATCGTCAGCGCGAAGAGTTTTTATTAAATCTTCATGCATTTCATGAAAAAGTATATGCTGAGAATAAGAAATTAAAAAATAATGTTGATGAATCTGAGAAGACGATGGATAAAGAGGATGAGGGTTTAAAAAATTTAAAATCTCAGCAGAAAAAAGTTAATAATATCCGATCAGGAGCAATGAGATTGGCAAACGAACTCCAAGGTGGAGGTGTTAGACAAGGATCATTCTATCCACCTACAAAGACTCATCTAAAACGATTTGATCAGTTATTAGATTTGTGGGAAGAATATCAAGTGAGTAATGAATGAGTGATTTTCCGCTACTAAAAAAAATCACTTTTATATTTGGTTGGGGGATATTTAGTTATCTTTTAAGTCAATTATTACTTGATGTTGAGCTAACACAAAAAGGCCTATTTATTTTATTGCTTTGTGCTGGACTTTGGATGACAGAGATTGTTCCTCTACCTGTCACGGCATTATTAGTACCTGTTTTAGCTTATTTCTTAGGAATTTTTGAACCTAAATCAGCAATGGCGCCGTTTGCTAGTACCATTATCTATCTTTTTATGGGCGGCTTTACCTTAGCCGCATTATTAAATAAGCATGGAATTGATTTATGGCTCGCAAAACGAGTAATAAAGATGGCTAAAGGCAAATTGTGGTTATCAACTATAGGATTTTTTGGAGTTACAAGTTTCCTATCAATGTGGATGAGTAATACCGCTACTACAGCAATGATGATTCCAATTGCTATTGCTCTTATTGATAAACAATTCCCTAGAATGAGAACCATGTTAATCTTAGGAACAGCATATGCTGCAAATATCGGTGGAAATGGTACAGCTGTAGGGTCTCCTCCCAATGGAATTGCGGTTGCAGCCCTAGACCTTGATTTTATAACTTGGTTCAAAGTAGGGTTTCCTACATTAATATTGATGTTTCCATTGGTTATTCTTTCTTTATGGATAATGATAAAACCTGAAAATGGTGCGAAGTTAAATCAGCTTGATGATGCTCATATGAATTGGACTCCTCAGGCGAAAGGTAGCATTGCATTATTTGTTTTTACTGTGATTTGCTGGATATTTTCTAGTCAAATTGGTCCATTGTTGGGAGTAAAAGAATTTTCACGTATGATAGCAATTCTAATTACTGCTCTTGCACCTGCACTTGGTTTAATAAGTTGGAAGGAATTAGAAAGTAAGATTGGTTGGGGAATTTTGCTTTTATTTGGAGGTGGTTTATGTCTTTCTGCAGTTCTTGGTGCAACAGGAACTTCAAAATGGCTTGGAACAGCTTTAGTTGGATCAATGGCGGGAGCACCCAACTGGGCAATCATTATAGCATGTATTACATTAATGGTGTTTTTAACTGAATTATCCTCAAATACTGGCTCAGCAGCTATTTTAATTCCTGTTATGATTGCACTATCAGGACAATTTGATCCTGCGGTAACCTATGCGCTGGTTTTTGGTGTTGGCCTTGCGGCAAACTGTGCCTTTATGCTACCTGTAGCAACTCCCCCTAATGCATTGGTCTATGGTACTGGATATATTGGGCAAAATGATATGCTTAAAACTGGCATAATACTAAATATATTTTCTATTTTTATGGTGTTTTTAACAGTTAGCCTTTTTTCATAATGCTTAAAATACAATTGAACAAAATATTACTTTCGATTCTAGTTTTACTATTTTCAATAATTATTGGTTGTGAAGAGTCAAAAGAAACTGAAGAAATAGTCGAAAAAACCCCCAAAGATACAGTTAAACAAGAGGTTTTCCCTGCACTTGGACATGATGCTCCGTATTATCTTGATTCAGTTTATTATGGTCGCGAAGAGTACATAGAATACCATCCTGGCAATATACCCATTATTTTATCTGTTCCTCACGGTGGCTGGCTCATTCCCGATGAGATTCCTGATCGCACATATGGAACAATGGTCACTGATGATAACACCTATCAAATGTCAAAAGTAATTATGGATACAATGGAGGCACGCTTTGGAAGTAAACCTTATGTCATTTTATGTCGATTGAAAAGAAGAAAATTAGATGCGAATCGAGATAGTACAGAAGCTGCTCAAGAAAACAGATTTGCACATAGGGCTTGGCAAGAATATCATTACTACATTGGTACGGCAAAAAAGAAAATTGAGTCTGAATTTGGAAGTGGTTTATTTTTAGATATACATGGACATGGCGCGAATCCAGATGGCTACTATGACTTAAGAACTTGGTTAGGCTATTTAATGCCTGGAAGCGTCCTTGACCAGAATGATGAAACTTTAAATACAAACTCTAATGCAATAAAAACTAGCATTAGGGCGCTTGTGGATTCATCGGAATTTTCATTTATTGAAGTATTAAGAGGTCCTCATAGTTTTGGTAGCTTATTGGATAGCTTAGGTTTTGGTTCAGTCCCTAGTAAGAAATATCCAGGTCCTGAGGGTTCACGATATTTTTCTGGTGGATATAATACAGCTCGTCATGGATCAAGAGATAGTGGTATGATCAGCGCAATTCAAATCGAAGCTCCCAAACCTGGGATTAGACAGAATCAACAAACATGGTCTAATTATGCTAGTGCATTAGCAACCGTGGTTGATGAATATTATTTTCGTCATTTAAAACGAAGAATTAAAAATTAATTTGATAATATATTATTAAATATCTTTGCCGCTATCGGGGCAGTGTTTCTTGCACTGTGACCAAAATTTGGTACCGTTTCAATTTTCCAGTTAAATGTTGTATTTATTGACTTTGCTTTATTTTCAGCACTGTTATAGAAAAATTTAGCCCTGGCATAACGGTGTTCTCCTTGGCGCATCGCCTCTTCAGTCTTTCTTAATGATGAATCATTAGGATCGGTATCATTCTCACCTACAAGGACAGTCAGAGGTAATGCAAACTTGTTAGCTAGATTTTTTTCAATAAATGGTGAATTATTTAATCCATATGGGAAGCTTTCATCATAGTTTGGAAGTGTATACCAGCCGCTACCTGCAGGTATGATTATCGAAGCCCGTTTTGGATTAGTAAAGATTGCATAACGGTGAACAAATTGTCCTCCTCCTGAAAAACCATATATTCCATAGGTTTTTTCTGATGTAGCACCTTTGTCAATTAAGTAAGAAAAAATCTCCTCAATCATATTATATGCCCATTTGGTTGAATCAGTGAATTGATTGTTGATATACATTCCACCATTTTGGTAATAATCACTTCCAGGAAATTGTGACTCATTAAATTCTGGGCAAACAACAAGAAAATCATATTGATTAGCAGATTCACTCCAATATCCGCAGTTATTGACAACACTGCGACTGCTACCATGCAAAACGAATATAACTGGTTTATCTTTTTTAGTGCCTTCAGGGAGATAAGTGTAAACTGTAATTGGCTTTTCGGCCAAAGGTGCATAGTTATTAAATTCAAATTTTCCATATCCTAAAGAAATAAATGAACTATCAATTGAAGCCTCATCTTTTTTTTCTTTGGTATCTTCACAACCCATGGGAATGAGAAAAATTAATAGGACAGATAATAGGAAATATTTCAAGTGTTTGATATCTTTCAATCTTTTAATTTTATACAACAGAATATCATGTTTTTTCTGTATATCTATTTCAATGAATATAATATTAATCTTATAGAAGAATATTAATAGAAATGAGCCAATCAAAGAAAAAAATCGTTGTATTATGCCATGGAGCATTTAATTACATTAAAAATAAAACAGGCAATATGCTAATTCGTTATCGCACAGATGAAGTTGTGGCTATTTTAGATAACAGTAAAGTTGGTATAACATCTGAAAATGAATTAGGATATGGTGGAGATATTCCTGTTTTAAAAAACTTTGAAGCTGCAGCAAATCTTAATCCTGATACACTAGTAATTGGTAGTGCCTCTCAAGGGGGTTTTATCAGTGATGAATATCGAATTGAAGTTATAAAAGCGATAGAAGCGGGTTGTGATATTATTAGTGGAATGCACCATTTTATTAATGATGATGAAGAATTTGTTAAGTTAGCTGATAAGCATCAAGTTAAGCTTACTGATTTAAGAAGACCGCCTGAACCGCCAAATTTTCCTAAAGGTTCTTGGCATGAGAGAAATATTCCTGTTTTATTAATCGTTGGAACTGATTGCGATACGGGAAAAATGACAACTGCTTGGGAAGTGTCCGAGCGTCTTAAATCTCGAAATCGTAAAGTCGAATTTATTGGTACAGGACAAACTGGAATCTTATTAAGTGGGGAGGGGGTGCCGATTGATGCTGTAAAAGCTGATTTTATGGCAGGTGAGATCGAATATGTTGTCGATCAGGTTCCAGATGATACTGAATTAATTATTGTAGAAGGGCAAGGGTCATTAACTAATCAATATTATGCTGGGGTCACTCTTGGTTTATTACATGGGGCCATGCCTGACTACATGTTGATGACGCATGATCCAGCACGTGAACTTGATGTTACTGACTACCCTATGTCATCGATGCAAAGCGTTATGGATATGCACGTTGATCTCATGCGGAATTTTAAAGATTCTAGATTCATTGGAATTAATTTATTGACGTTCAAATTTTCGGATGAAAAAGCTAAGAAAGAGATCGATAAGGTAAGAGAGAATTACGGAATGGCAACTACTGACCTGATAAGGTATGGTAGTAACGGCCTTATTGAAGCTATTGAGGAGGTTTTATGATTAGGAAAATATTTTATTGTTTTGTTCTACTATTAGTTGGTTGCGGATTGAATCTGCAACAGTCAAGTGGTATATATCCAGAATCATCACAAAAAATAATTCGATCAAACAATGGGGTCGTATCTGCAGCACATCCTTTGGCAGCTAAGGCTGGTGTTGAAATCTTATCAAATGGTGGAAATGCTATAGATGCAGCAGTGGCAGCTGCGTTTGTATTATCTGTAGTTGAGCCATCAATGAGTGGCATTGGTGGACGCGCTCAAATTTTAATTTATTCTCCTGAAACTGGATATCATGGGATTGACGCTACAACTGCCGCACCAAATGATTATGACTATGACAATGCTCCTAAAAAGAGATATGGATATCCAAGTATTGGGATACCAGGAGTTGTAAAAGGATTAACAAAAGCATTGTCTGAATATGGTTCATTGCAAAGGGAAAGTGTGATGGCACCAGCGATACAATTAGCCAAAGAAGGCCATATATTGATTGCTGGGGAAGCTATTAGGCAATCATTTGTTAATGAACAGTTAAGAGAATTTGAAGGATCTCGACAACATTTTTTAAATTCTGATGGTTCACCGATGGCACCTGGAAAATTATTTGTTCAAAACGATCTTGCTAAAGTATTGCAAGCTATATCTGATGAGGGAGAGGAAGTTTTTTATAAAGGCTGGATTGCTGAAAAGATTGTTGCAGATAATCAGGCGAATGGTGGTGTCTTATCCATGAAAGCCTTAGCCGAATATCAAGCTATGGATGCTAAAATTGTAAAAGGTTCTTACAGAGGTAACGAGCTTGTGGGCTTATGGATGCCATCTTATGGAGCAATTACAATTGAAGCTTTGCAAATACTAGAATCTTACAGCAATAATTTATCAGATAATCAAAATTGGGGTGAAGCTGTATATCACTCAATTGAATCAGCTTATTTAGATCGAAAAGAGCAGAAAACACTTGAAGATGCCGATCGTTTGACATCCAAAGATTGGGCTAAGAAAAGAGCTTCTGAGATTCATAATGACCAGGCTTCAATTGATTGGGATACACTGCCGGAATCCTTTAAGGTTGTTATGGGTCATACCACACATTTGACTGTTGTTGATAAAAATGGAATGATTGCTGTTTTGACGCAAACTGTTGGAACGACTATGGGATCAAAAGTTGCAACACCTGGTTTAGGTTTTGTATATGCGCAAACGCTTGGAGGATATCTTGGCGAAGTGAAAGCTGGCCAGAGAGCTGCATCTCATATTTCACCTTTGATTGTTGCAAAAGAAGGGAAACCATTTCTTGGCTTAGGTGCTGCAGGTGGCTCTAGAATACCTTCATCTATTGTTGCTGTTGTAAGTAGAATTATTGACCAAGGATATTCTTTAGAAACTGCGATGGCAATGCCAAGAGTGCATCCTACTGAAGATGGTATTGATTTAGAATTTACTGGCTCAAATGGATTTAATATGGCAGATAGCAGTTATTTTTCATCATTGGGTCATACGGTATCAATTAAAAGAGGAAAAGCGCGATTTGGGAGGATTCATGCGGTTATGAAGGACCCTGAGGGCTCCGGATGGATAGGCGTGGCTGATCCAGATTGGGAGGGAAGTGCTAATTCTCCAGATTGATGAAACTCTCATATACTAAATATCGAATTCAATGTACCCATCCTTTTGGAATTTCACGTAGTTCTCATGACCATTACGATATTGTCTATCTATATTTAGAACATGATGGAATTATTGGTAGGGGTGAAGCGGCGCCATCAGGCCGATACGATGAATTTACTGATGATATTACCGAGATTTTAGATAAAGGAATCAATCTGCCACAAGAAATTGATGACCCAGAGGATTTTTCTAAGCATATATTTAATCAATGCAATGGAATTAAGTCTCTTGAAGTAGCTTTTTCAATGGCGATTTTAGATCTCTGGTGTCAACAAAACAGCTATCCACTATATGAATATTTAAATGCTGACCCAATGCAAGCACCCCATACCTCTTACACGATTTCTATTGGAGATATAGGCTTGATATCTGAAAAAGTTAATGAAGGGGCTCCATATTCGATATTGAAAGTAAAATTAGGTATGGGTGTTGATAAAGATAAAGAAATCATGAGAGCTATTCGACTGGAGACTGATAAAATAATTCGAGTAGATGCTAATGAAGGCTGGGATTTAGAAACGGGCATTGAAATGTGCCAATGGTTAAGCGAGAAGGGAGTAGAGTTTGTTGAGCAGCCATTTAAGTCAACAAATTTAAAAGATACCGCTGAACTTAGAAAAAAATCACCTTTACCCTTAATAGCAGATGAAAATAGTTTACAATCGGGAGATATACCTGGAATTGAGGGTATATTTGATGGAATAAATATAAAACTAATGAAATGTGGGAGTTTATTTGAAGCTTTGCGCATGATAAAAATGGCACGAGATAGAGATATGAAAATTATGCTCGGATGTATGATTGAATCTTCAATCGGAATCACTGCCGCTGCGCATTTGTCACCATTGGTTGATTACGCTGATTTAGATGGTAATTTGTTAATTAATAATGATCCCTATGAAGGAGTGGCAGTCGAAGATGGAAAATTGATTTTACCAGAAGGAAATGGGTTGGGTATATCATTAAATTCTACAGATATTAATTTATTATGAAAATTCTAAGTATTGAACATCTTGGCATTGCAGTTGATAGTATAGATAAAGCAGCACCATTCTGGAAACATATATTAAACATATCTCATAGCTCAACTGAAAATGTTATAGACCAGGGTGTTGTAACTGACATATACGATACCGGTCAAGGAAAAGTTGAACTACTAGAAGCCCTGGGTGAAGATTCACCTATTGCTAAATTTTTAGATAAACGAGGCCCCGGAATACATCATGTTTGTTTTGAAGTGATAGATATAAACTCAGCAATAAAAGAACTTAAAGAAAATAATATTAATGTTTTATCTGATGAGCCAACGATAGGAGCTGAAGGATATAAAGTAGTCTTTATTCATCCAAAAAGTACCGGTGGCATACTAGTTGAATTGGCGGAGAAAGTTTAGCTAGTTTTTATTTCTCGAGCGCATTTTACAATATAATTCCATGTTTCTTTTAAGTAATTGATATTAGACGTAGTGGATCCAATAGAAAACCGAATTACAAACTGATCATTCAATTTTGTATGTGTCATATACATTTTTCCACTTTCGTTCATCATTCTAAGTAGTTTTTCGTTAAACGTATCTCCATTCTTATGACGAAAACAAATAAGTGTAAGGGGTACCGGCGCCACAATTTCAAAATCAGGATCCTCATCTATCCATTTTTTTAATTCCTGAGTATCTTTCATGTGCTCACGTATGTATTCTTGAAGTCCATCTATTCCATAATAATTAATAACATTCCATAGCTTTAAAGCACGGAACCTTCTGCCGAGAGGTATACCCCAATCTCTAAAATCAAAAACACTTTCAGATTCTGTAGCTTTGTTTTTTAAATATTCTGGAAGTATTGACATTGCATCGGTTAATAGTTGACGCTTAGCAACATAGAATACGCTACAATCAAAATTCGTAAGCATCCACTTATGTGGATTAAAAGTGTAACTATCAGCATAGTCTAGACCGTTATTAATAAATCGATACTCTGGGCAGAGCGCTGCTGGGCCAGCCATTGCAGCATCAACATGGAGCCAAATCCCAAACTTTTTACATATTGAGCCAATTTGTTCTACAGGATCAACTGCAGTGCTTGATGTCGTTCCAATTGTAGCGCATACATATGCAGGTTGAAGGCCGTTATCAATATCATTTAATATTAGTTTTTCTAGGTGATTCGTATCCATGGCAAATGAATCATCAACATCTACTAGCCTTAGGTTGTTTTTGCCTATTCCTGCTATCTTTACAGCCTTTTCTATCGATGAGTGAGCCTGAGATGAAGTATAGACAGTTAATTTGCCAT
>JAYZKF010000042.1:0-8707 GCA_036163755.1 Fidelibacterota bacterium | reverse complement strand
TTCCATTCTACATTCATATCAAGTAAATTTACAAAAAAGTCATTAGTTAGCTTGCCTTCAGGCTTAGTAAATACACCGTGATCATCTGTGCTAATACCTAATGATCTCATACCACCAACAAGTACTGTCATTTCAGGTGCACTAAGTTTCAGAAGTTGAGATTTGTCAAGAAGCATTTGCTCAGGAGAAACTTCAAGTTCTTTATTATGGTAATTTCTGAAGCCATCAGAAAAAGGTTCTAAAACTGCAAAGGAATCAGCATCGGTTTGTTCATCAGAAGCATCTCCACGGCCAGGAGTAAATGGGATATTTTTTCCAGATGCTTTCTCAATACCAACATTGCCAGCCAACACAATAACATCTGCTAAGGATGCACCAGTATCTTTAGCAATAGTTTCGAGAGCTTCTAAAACACGAGCGAGCTGCTCAGGTTTATTTGCTTCCCAATCTTTTTGCGGTGATAAACGAATCCTAGCCCCATTAGCCCCTCCACGTAAATCGGAACCACGGAAGGTTGAAGCGCTTGCCCAAGCCGTCTCTACCATTTCTTGAATAGTTAATCCGCTATCACTAATCTTTGCCTTCACAGCGTCTACATCATAATCTGTATTGCCTGGAGAAACTGGGTCTTGCCAGATTAGTTCTTCTTCAGGAACCTCAGGTCCCATATAGCGAGAGCGCGGGCCCATATCACGATGAAGTAATTTGAACCATGCACGAGCAAATGCGTCTGCAAACTGATCTGGATTTTCATGAAAGCGCTTTGAAATCTCTCTATATATTGGATCTTCTCGCATAGCCATATCTGCAGTTGTCATCATTGTAGTTACTCGGGTTGAAGAATCTTCAGGATCTGGAGCAAGATGTTCTTCTTTGGGGTTTACTGGATGCCACTGATGTGCTCCGGCGGGGCTTTTAACAAGCTCCCATTCATATCCAAATAATACATCGAAATATCCATTATCCCATTGAGTTGGATTAGCGGTCCAAGGTCCTTCAATACCGCTTGTAATACTATCACGACCCTGCCCAGAGCCATGGGTGCTCTTCCATCCAAAACCCATTTCTTCTAGTGGGGCACCTTCTGGTTCTACGCCAACTAAATCTTCTGAACCTGCACCATGAGCTTTTCCAAAAGTATGTCCACCTGCAGTAAGAGCGACAGTTTCTTCATCATTCATCGCCATACGGCTAAATGTTTCACGAATATCTTTCGCACTTGCGAGTGGATCAGGATTCCCATCTGGTCCTTGTGGGTTAACATAGATTAAACCCATCTGAACAGCGCCAAGAGGTTTGTCAAGGTCACGTTCTCCAGTATAACGATTGTTACCAAGCCATTCGTTTTCTTTTCCCCAAAAGATATCTTCTTCAGGTGCCCATATATCTGGACGGCCACCACCAAAACCAAAAGTTTTACCACCCATCGATTCAATTGCAACATTTCCTGCAAGTATTAATAAATCCGCCCAGCTAATCTTATTACCATACTTTTGTTTAACTGGCCAAAGAAGTCTACGAGCCTTATCTAAATTTCCATTATCAGGCCAACTATTTAGTGGCGCAAATCGCTGATTCCCAGTTCCACCTCCGCCACGGCCGTCAGCAATCCTATATGTTCCTGCAGCGTGCCAAGTCATTCGAATAAAGAAAGGTCCATAATGACCATAGTCAGCAGGCCACCAATCTTGTGAATCTGTCATTACATCATTTAAATCTTTCTTTAAAGCATCATAATCAAGTTTTTTAAACTCTTCTCGATAATCAAAATCTTTCTCCATTGGGTTGGACTTTTGATCATGCTGATGAAGTATTGATAAATTTAACTGATCTGGCCACCACTGATTATTTGACATTGAGCCAAGAGAGTGCTGACTGTTTGAGCCATGTGAAACAGGGCACTTACCATTTTCTTCCATAATAAATCCTATTTTTTTGCGTGTTTTGAACATGTGCCAATGACAGTCATTTCCACATCATCGACATCAAACTTAAATTTTGTTTTTACGATTGATTTGAATTGATCATCCGCTAAATGAACATCAACAAGATCTCCACATTGAGTGCATTTCAGATGATCATGAGATTCGATATTCCAATCGTACCGAGCAATATTACCATCATAAATTGTATTTATTTTCCCATCTTTAGATAATTGTTTTAGATTTCTATATACTGTGCCCAAACTAATCTTAGGAATAATTTTTTTAGTTTGGTTATAAACCCAATCTGCTGTGGGATGAGAGTTTGTCCCCTTCACAACCTTCTTAATCGCCTCTCTTTGATAACTATATCGCATACTAAAAATTAATAATAATTAGTAATAATAATTATTATTAATTAATTATAATCCAATAAAAATATTATCTGATGTAAATTTATTTGTTACTACTAACTAATTTAAGAGGCAAAAAATGGCTGAATATAAATGTGACCATTGCGGCATGGGTGTTTCAGGTATGAACTGTGCTAAATGTGGAAAAGAATTAGTACATGATCATCTAACAAAGGATGATGGAACACAAGTGGCTATTGCAAAATGTCCAGATGATCATGGCAAAATAAAATCACCAATGTGCTGTGGCCATGATATGGTCTGCGACTTATAAGCTAATTGATTTTAGAGATTAAAATCATGGGTTGATTTTTAACCTAAGATAATAGGTTACCTATTTTCTATAAAATATGAGCTTCTACATAAAATCTCTATTTTTTGCGATCCCAACATTTATCCTTCTGATAAGTTTAGAAGCATGGGTAGCAAAAATAAAGGGGGTAAAAATTAATCGACCTGTGGATATGATTTCCAGCCTAAGCTCTGGCGTAACCAACACAGTTCGAGATGGAATAAAATTTTCCTTTGTTATTATTAGCTATTCTTGGCTTGTTGAAAATATTTCAATATACAAATTGACACCAATTTGGCTAGCTGTCATTATCGCTTTTGTCGTACAAGACTTTTCTGGCTATTGGATGCATCGCTTAAACCATCGTGTTAATATTTTTTGGAATAGACATATTATCCATCATAGCAGTGAAGACTTTAATTTATCATGTGCTTTGCGACAATCTATTTCAAACACAGTAAAATTTTCAGCAATCTTTATGATCCCGGCAGCTCTGCTTGGTATTCCTCCTGCAATTTTTGCCGTATTAGGACCTTTACATTTATTCATGCAATTTTGGTATCATACGCAACTAATTGGAAAACTAGGATTTTTAGAATATATAATAGTAACTCCCTCACATCATCGTGTACACCATGCAATCAATCCTGAATACATTGATAAGAACTACAGTCAAATACTAATTATATGGGATAAGCTCTTCGGCACCTTTCAACCTGAGCTTGAATCTGTAAAGCCAGTTTATGGTACATTGAAACCAATGAAAACATGGAATCCTATTATAATAAATTTTAAACATTTTTGTCATCTATTGAAAGACGCTTGGCATACAAAAAGTATTTTTGACAAAATAAAAATATGGTTTATGCCTACTGGCTGGCGCCCAGATGATGTAAAAGAAAAATTTCCAATCGAAATCATTAATGATCCTGACAAGCAAATCAAATACGAAACAAAAAACTCACCATTGCTGATTTCATGGGGATGGATTCAACTCACAGTAACTAATATTTTGATGTTTCATTTTTTTATAATTACACCAGATTATAGTAATGTTTTCAATTCACTGTATGCATCTGTAATAATATTAAACATCTTCTCATTTACTTCACTTTTAGATCATCGTAAATACGCATTTATAGTGGAATCAGTTAAACTAACATTAATTTTTGGTGTTTTTTATTATCAAAACTTAAATTGGTACGGCTTAGAAAATTTTCTTAGTTATGGAGTTACTTTATATTTTATACTATCCTTTATCTTAACTATATTTTTTCTAAATGATCTTAGTGAAAACTCAAAGCAAAATACTCTAAGGTTTTTTTAAATGGAACTAAATACCATTAATAAATATTCATATCTGATATTATTTATTTTTTCCTTTTCATATGGACAAATTGATTATCAAACAGAAATACAGGTGATTTTTGACTCTAATTGTACTAGCTGTCACGGTAATTCTGGAGGATTAGACCTTACATCTTATTCTAGCTTAATGGCTGGAGGAAATAGTGGCACAGTTATTGTGCCGAATGATCATCAAAACAGTATCTTATGGCAACAAATAAGTCTTGGCTCAATGCCACCTAATGGCTCTTTAGAATCAAGTAAAATAGATCTAATTAAAAAATGGATTGATGAAGGGGCACTTGAAAAAGTATTAAAAATTGAAACCGAAGTATCTTTGATTAACGAATTCCAATTAAATCAAAATTATCCTAACCCATTTAACCCTGTAACTACCATTAGTTACTACTTACCCACAAATGAATTCGTCGATATCGCTATTTATGATCTTACTGGTCGAATAGTTAAAAATCTTGTTAGTCTCAACCAAAATGCCGGGTATAATTCTATTCAATGGAATGCGACTAACAATAGCGGCCAAAAGGTGAATTCAGGAATTTATCTTTATTCTATACAAGCTGGTGAATTCAGACAAACAAAAAAAATTAATTATATAAAATAATAAAGCCCTACAAGATATAGGGCTTTACTGATCTGATTAACTTTTTAGAAACCTTCCACTTTCCCAGATTTTTTATAAATCTGGAAAACAATATGCCAGCCTAACGCCACTACAATCATTAGAACAAGCCAATTTGTCGATGAAGTAATACCAAAATTACCACCGGCTAATGCTGTAGTATGTTGATTTATCATAGTCCAAATAAGTGGAACACTCATATATGTATTGTGCTTAGAACGTAAACCTGCCAATGCTACAAGATCTCCATTTGGAGCCTCACCATTTTTTATTGCAGTAATAATTTCTTGTTGAGCAGGCCAAATTCGAAACCAAACATTACATGCCATAATTGTTCCAAACAATGCACCCAGATGAATATTAAATGAACGATAACTAAACCCTGCCCATTCTTTCATTAGATATACTACAACACCTAATAGTACGAAACTTAGGATTGTTACTAATCGTAAATTAGAAGCCAGGCCACTCTTATAAATGAAGTCATATAAAAATACGCCTAAAAATGTTACTGCAATCATAACAAATGCAGATAATCCCCAATCTGCGCCATCATCAAATGTTAGCCCACCATGATAAAATACAACCAAAAGAAGAATTAGACCTGTAAACCAGGTCCAGGCAGCACCCCATCTGAAAAAGTAAAGCGCGCGAGGCATGAGTTCAGGGACAACCTTCTTTTTTGTATCACCATCCAATGTCGCAGCAAAGTGTCCGTTTACCCAATTAAAAAAATACAGTAAACCAATCCAAAGTACTCCTGCTATAATATGTAGCCATTTAAATATCGGATGTATTAGTTCCATTGATTACTCCTAAATCTATATAATTTCTATTGCTTGTACGATAAAATTACGATGATATGTTGTGGTTGTTCAAGTGTAAGAGAAAACTAGACTTTTGGATATGGGAATAAGTCATCTAAAGAAATAACTTTCCCATATTGATCCCTATAAACTATATGATTTCGGTTGAATTTCGTATAGGAATCTAGTCCTGCTGCAGCTGCTAATGTGTGTAGACCATTTCTTAGAGTAATAACATAATTAAGAACTCTCCATTTTTTTTCATCGATTACCAATGCTTTTTGATGATGCGGATCTGTTGTTGCGACACCTACAGGGCATGTGTTTGAATGACATTTCTGTGCTCCTATACAACCAACAGATATCATCATACCTCGTGCAATATTTACCAGATCTGCACCTGATGCCAGAGCAATTGCAATTTTATCAGGACTAAATAATTTTCCGCTAGCAAATAATTTAACTTTATCTCTAACATTGTTTTTTCTTAGCGCATCATCACAATATATTATTGCAGATTTAATAGGCATGCCCATACTGTCAGCCATTTCCTGATAAGTTGCTCCGGAGCCACCCTCGCCACCATCAACTGTAATATAATCAGGACCTCGACCAGTATCTGACATGTATTTTGCAATTTCATCTGCGCTATCCGGTCCACCCATTACCATCTTAATTCCAATTGGTTTCCCGCCTACTTCACGCATTTCATCAATAAAGTCAAATAGAGTTGGTAGATCATGAAATTGATTGTGTCGATTTGGTGAGTCAACTGTTTTCCATGGTTTTACACCTCTAATTTCGGCAATTTCTTCATTTATCTTAGAGCCTTCCACATGACCGCCACGAATCTTAGCTCCTTGAGCCAACTTAATTTCAAAAGCACGCAACTCGGGGATTGCAGATTTTTCTTTGAACTTCTCCCAACTAAAAGTTCCATCTTCTTCTCGCACTCCAAAAATCCCAGATCCTATTTGCATAATTACATCGCCGCCACCAATTGTATGATAAGGTGCAATACCTCCTTCTCCTGTATGCACCCATGAGCCTGTAGCCATGCCTAATCCATAACTTATTGAACTAATGGCATTTTCCCCTAAAGCGCCAAAACTCATGGCACTCATACCCACAGGACCTCTGACATTCCAGGGATTTTTACAATTAGGCCCTATGACGATTGCATCTTTTTCGGGTAAAGTCCAAGGGGATACATCAACTTCCTCCAAGTGCTCCTTTCTTGAGAATAATCCTTCAGTTCCTACATAACGTTTGGTTTTTATCTTTGGATCAGTAACTATTTTCATTTCCTCTTTTTGCTTAGGAAACATTGAATTTCTAATGTAAAACCCCGGTTTATCAAAATCCCGTTTTGATCCGAAAGCAATGACTGTTTTTAAATACTTCCCTTGTACAACAATATTAGAAAAATCTGATCGGCTAAATGGTTTTCCTTCATCATCTGAATCAAACATATATTGGCGCAATTCTGGACCCAACATTTCTAAAAAATATCTCACTCGTCCCAATATTGGGAAATTTCTTAAAACTGAATGTTGACTTTGTCTTTTATCAAAAATGTACCAAACCAAGAAAAGTATTGGCGGCACTGAAATCATAATCAGTATTATAATAGAAAGAATCATTAACCCAAGATCTTGAAACATAATTTTAATCCTTTAGATTTTCATTTCACTATTAAAATAGGACATTTACAATTCTCTAAAACTTTTAATGGTTTATTACTCTTGAAAAAAGTTTTTAGCGGGTTTCGAGAAGAGGCGCCCATAACTACAATGTGATCTTCGCCAGCGTTAGTAGCAATTAAATCGGATGGATCTCCAACTTCAAATCTATTCTTATATTCAATACCACTTCTTCTTAATAATTTCGCTGCCCATGAAGCGGCTTCTTTATAATCTTTTCCAAATTCTTCTTTCGTACTTATTGTAATGATATCCACACCAATTTCAAATGCCTGAGCAACCCTAACTCCATATTTAACAGTTTTTTTCATTGCAGGAGAATCATTAACTGCTAATAAAATTCTATAGGATTGATTTGAATTATAATTATTTGCAACAAAAATTGAACTTTCTATATACTGAACTAAATCGTATGCCATTCCTCGCTTTTTACTAGCGCCAATAACAGTAACATCATATCCTTCAGATTGAACCTCATCTCTTAATTCCTCAATAATATCACCATTCCTCAAAATCAAATTCACATTATCTGAGACAGACCCTTCCAGAAATACTTCGGCTCTACTACTACCCTTTTCAACAAGCGTATTTTTTGGGAATCCTGCATCAATCGAGGTTGTTTTTATAAGTTTGTTTTTTGCTAAATAATCAAATGCCCATTCCAAAACATCCACCCCAGGTCTATCAAAATCCCAAGATTCCATTCGTTCTTGAGCCATTCCAACTTCTTTTAGACTGAAATCATTTATCTTTTCTCCGACATCAACGATGGTGGCCATCGCTTTGAACGACTGAGAAATTTTCATACCTGCACTCAATGTAGGCGCTGAAAATTCTTTACTACTAACTGCGATTAATACTTTCATGATAATAAGGGCCAGTAAAATGTTGAGATCAAGAACAGTAAGAAAATTGATGTTACAAACAATTTCCAACCTGCTTTCAGATAATCATTAGATGTTACTAAGCCAGTGGAATGTATAATCATACAAGTAGGAGAAGCTACAATTGTTAAATAAGCAAAAGCAGAAGCAACTGAAGTCGCCATTCCAAGTATAATAGGATTTCCTCCCATATCTAAAACAATTGGTCCTAATACGGCAACAGTTGCTGCATTACTTAATAAATTTGTTAAAATTCCACTTAATACTACCGAAAAAAACCACCTAACAATCTCGACGTCTTGAAAAATAAATTGCAATAAATACAATGCATTTTCTGCGACCCACAAAGCAGCACCTGTTTGTTTCATTTGAATTCCCAAAGAAATGGCCGCACCAAATAAAATTATCACACCCCAATTTGTTCTCCGAGTAATATCCTGCCATTCAATCAATCGAAATGAGAGGTAAAAGAATACTCCGGTCAAAGCAACGATTCCCAAACCAATTACTGGGCTAAGAAAAATCCAACCTAGAAATACCATAAAGAAGACAATGATTGACATCACTTGATTATTATTTAATTTACCTGATTTTGCTACACTAACTTTTAATTTTCGAACTGCGGAATCCATAATCTTTTGTTTGGGAGTAAAAGTAAACCAAAGAATTGCAGCAGCAATGGGTATCTCAATGAGCATTA
>JAYZKF010000041.1:0-5912 GCA_036163755.1 Fidelibacterota bacterium | reverse complement strand
GCGGTTTTTGACCGAACAAAATCTGGTTTAATCAATCAAAGGAATTTTGGTGGGCATAGATACCCCAGACTAGCGCATGTAGGTGATCGCACAGGACTAGAAATAATACGCACACTTCAAGATCATGGCATTCATCAAGGGATTGATATATACATGGAATGTACTGGTCTTGACTTGATTAAAGATGGCGAATCCATTAGTGGAATGGTTGGCATGTGGCGCGATAGCGGGGAATTTATAATATTTAAGTGTAATGCTGTTATATTGGCAACCGGTGGGGGTGGAAAAGCTTGGAAAATTACATCAAACTCATGGGAATATACTGGTGATGGATATGGTATGGCTTATGACGCTGGTGCCGAATTAATGGATATGGAGTTTACTCAGTTTCATCCAACGGGAATGGTTTGGCCGCCATCTGTAAGAGGAACATTAGTAACAGAGGGTGTCCGTGGTGAGGGCGGAATTTTAGTTAATAGTGAAAATAAAAGATTTATGTATGACAATATTCCAGAGCGCTTTGCCGCTGAAACCGCTGATTCAGAAGAAGAAGCGGACCGTTGGTTGGCGGGGGATAAAGATGCGAGAAGACCTCCGGAATTATTAACAAGAGATGTAGTTGCGCGGGCAATAAGAAAAGAAGTAAAAGCAGGTAGGGGGTCACCTCATGGGGGGGCCTTTTTAGATATTGCTAGTAGAAGAAACGCTGATGATATTAAACGGAAGCTACCTTCAATGTATCATCAATTTAATGTATTGGCTGAATTAGATATTACAAAGGAATCCATGGAGGTTGGTCCAACTCTCCATTATTTTATGGGTGGAGTTAAAGTTGATGCCGACACTCAGATGACCTGTGTGCCCGGTTTATTTGCTGCTGGAGAATGTGCCGCTGGTGTTCATGGTGCTAATAGGTTGGGCGGCAATTCACTTTCTGATTTATTAGTTTGTGGTAAACTGGCTGGTTCGGGGGCGGTTAACTATCTTAAGTCATTAAATAATAAAAAGAATCTAAGTGATGATGATATACAAAAAGTCATTCGTTCAACAACAGATATTTTAAACCGTGAAAAAGGTGAAAATCCTTATTTAATCCATGAAGAACTACAAGAACTTATGCAAAACAACGTGGGGATTGTTCGAACAGATGAACTTTTATCTGAGGGAATAGCCGGCCTCTCAACTTTATGGGAGAAGTTTAATAATGTCAAAGCCGATGGTGCATGTCAGTTTAACCCGGGTTGGCATGAAGCTATATCTTTAAGAAATTTACTTGTAACATCAGAGTCTGTTGCTCGGGCCGCAAGAATGAGAGAAGAAAGTCGTGGGGCACATACCCGTGTTGATTTTGAAGGCGAACGGGATGAATGGCTAAAATATAATGTTGTTATAAAAAAATCAGATGAAGGAAATATGTTAGCAGAAAAACTGCTGCGGGCTGAACCTGATCCTGAACTTAAAAGAATCGCTGAATTAAGCATTGAAGAACTCGATAAAGAAGTGTCATTAGAAATGGATAATACATAAATATGGCTTTAAGAAACTTTAAAATATTAAGAGGTGATTCTAAAAATTCTACCATGGAACACTATGAAGTAGCGGTAGACAAAGGTATGGTCGTCCTTGATGTAATTCATCGCATTCAAGCAGAACAAGCCGGAGACCTTGCCGTGAGGTGGAATTGTAAAGCTGGTAAATGCGGCTCTTGCAGTGTTGAAATTAATGGTAAGCCTAAACTCTCTTGCATGACAAGAATGAATGAATATGATGATAATGAAACTATTTCTATTAGACCAATTAGAACGTTCCCACTAGTTAAAGATTTAGTTGCTGATGTATCCTGGAATTATAAACAAAATAAAAAAATTACCCCTTTTTCTCCTGATCCTGAGAAAAAAGATAAAGCCGGTAATTATGTCATGATGCAAGAAGATGTTGATAGGGTTCAGGAGTTTAGAAAATGTATTGAATGTTACTTATGTCAAAATGTTTGCCATGTGCTTAGAGATCACGAGAAAAAAGATGAATTTGTTGGTCCAAGGTTTATGATTCGACTAGCAAGTCTCGAAATGCATCCACTTGATAATGCCGATAGAATACCAAATGTTAAAAACGATCATGGATCGGGTATGTGTAATATTACGCGGTGTTGCACAGATGTTTGCCCAGAACATATTCAAATCACGGACAACGGCATAATTCCACTAAAAGAGCGTGTTGTCGATCGTTATTATGATCCTTTTATGCGACTGTTTAAAAAACTTTTTTCAGGAAAGAAAAAATAAAGAAAACAGTTAGCTTTTCAACCTAAAGTTAACCGGTATAGAAATCCAAACTCCCACTGCTCTTTCTCTTTGCTTTGCTGGGCGGAATCTAACGCCCCTAATTGCTTCCGTAGCTGCCTCATCAAGACCAGTGTTTGGTATTCCCTTCAATATAACTGTTTCTTTCACCCTGCCTTTATCATCAACAAAAACCTGCACAACAACTGTCCCTTCTATGCCTGCTTCTTGTGCAATTTCAGGATATTTAGGTCGAATAGGTCTCAATGGAACTGGAGGGTCATCATAGGGAATAAACTTGACGCGTGGTCCCTCGGGCGGGGGTGGGGGCGCATCCCAAGCATCAAATTCATCTAAATTAAATTCATCTAAAGTAACATCATCGGCAATGTCTTCGCTTTCAGATTCGACTGGAACCGATGGCCTTGCCGGAGGTGGGGGTCGATCAAATTGTTCTGTTTGAGGTATATCAATTTGTTCAATAATTATTTGGACTTCTTCATCTAGCTCCATTGTATTTCTGGATCTTGGAAATACTAAAAATGTAAAAATTAATAGCATAACCCCGCATAATCCCGTAACCCTTACAACAACTGGGTATAAAAACTTTAACGCGGCTGATGATTCTGTTCTCATATCAATCTACAGCTGTTTTAGATGAATAATTAAGCTTTAGTGCGTCTGCTTTACGAAGCTCAGTATGAATATCACTTACTAGCCCCATTTTTGCTCTTTCATCAGATTTTAATGAAACAACTAATTGTGGATCTGCCACACGTTTTTCATACATTACGTGTCTGACTCCTTCCGCTTGATAAAGCTTATCTTCGATGGAAATCAATCCCTCTTTTGAAACCCATATGTGAGATGTGTGACGTTTTGATTTAAGCTTTTCAATCCTTTTTGCTTTGGGCAATGAAATTGGCAAACCAGAATATTCTCTTAAAACTGTTGTTACCATAAAAAATATCAATAACATGAATATGATATCCGGCATTGAGGCTGTTGGGATTTCTGAATCGAGCTGTGTTTTGCGTCTTATTTTCATTAATCAGATTCTGCTATTGAAATTCTAGTTGCATTGGCTTGCTTAAGTTGATCAATTACTCGGATATAATCCTTATAGTTGGATGCTTTATGCGCTTTGACAGAAATAACTAATTTATCATTTTCCGCTATTTTTTGCCTAACCGCTTTTGAAAGGTTTCTAATTTCAACTGGGTCTCCACCAAGAAGAACGTTTCCAGAAGAATTAATCAAACAATTCAAAATGTTTTTTTTGTTTATTTCCAACTCTTCACCTTCAGCTGGCAATACCATCCCCAGACCTTTGTCCATATCAATTGTTGTTGTAACAAGAAAAAATATCAACAATAAAAAAGCAATATCCGCCATTGATGATGTTGGGATTTCACCGCCACGAAATCTTCTTTTCTTTCCTAACATGTGTTAGTTATTTCTTGCCACCTTTAGAGGCTTCAATTTCATAGAGTTGATCAACAAGCTTCATTGAGCACTCCTCCATGTCCAAAATTAATTTATCAATACGCGACACAAAAAAATTCTGAAAGAACTGAATGATCATAGCAGTTATAAGACCAAAGGCCGTTGTTAGAAGAGCTTGTGATATCCCACCAGCAACCACGGCTGGTGAAATGTCGTTAGCTGCTTTAATTGCATCAAAAGCTGCAATCATACCAACCACCGTTCCTGTAAATCCTATCATAGGTGCAACCGTTATAACGGTGTTTAGCCATATCATGTTTTTTTCAAGAAATGCCATTTCAAGGGAACCTGCATTATTAATTGCCTTTTCTACTTCGGCCACACCACGGTGTGTCTTGGAAAGACCTGCATGAAATATTTCAGCTACTGGACCTTTTGTATCGTTGCATAATTCTAAAGCAGCATCAACACCTTTTACTTCCAGTGCTCCAGAAACATCTGTAAAAAATTTATCTGAATCAATAGATGACATCAAAAGCGAATAGGCTCTTTCAAATGCAAAGCCAAGGCCAAAAACCAATGAAATTAGAATTGGCCACATAAATCCACCGCCATCAATAAAGTATTGAACCATTAAATACCTCCGTTTATTATATCAGTTTGTATTGTCAAAATATACCACCTGCCTCTATAGGCGCTCAATTATTAAACCCGGGAATTTAATTGCTTTGAGCCAAGAATGCATCAGCTTCGTTAAAATGTTTTAAAGCACCCAAAATTTGATTATCTGCCATAATTCTAACTCCCCAAAGTTCATCTCGACCCCACCGTTGTCCAGCAAGCTCTGATTTTAACATTATTTTTATATATTTTTTATCAATATTTATATCACTTATATCGATTTCTTTTTCTTCATCAACCAAATAAGTTAAAAATTGATCATAAGCACTTTCTGGCATTTTCCATAAAGATTGAAAATCTCTGAAAGAACCAGATATTTTGTTTTTGTTGATATATTGCGTGCTCCAATTAAACATGAATCTTTTAGGGTTTGACATCATTTTTCTTGTTGTTTCTGTTATTTCCAAATCCCATGGTAAGTAAACGTCGGGGGTAATCCCGCCTCCGCCATATACTGTTCGTCCTTTTCGAGTTAAATATGGTGGACGTAATTTTTTTAAGGAATCAAGCTTTTCTTCTCGGTCGTCTTCATATATTTCTCTATAGTAATCATTGTAATTATTTTTATCAAACGGTCTTTGTATCAGTCTACCGCTAGGAGTATAATATTGTGCAATTGTAATACGAATAGCCGATCCATCGCTTAGGCCAGCCTGCCTCTGAACAAGCCCTTTGCCAAAACTTGTTTCACCAACAACAAGGCCTCTGTCTAAATCTTGTATTGCACCTGCAACAATTTCACTTGCACTGGCAGAACCTCTATTTAACACAACAATTACTGAGAATTGATCGTTTCCTTTTGATGGAGAAGCAATAAAAACTTCCTCCGCATCTTTATATTTACCTTTAGTGTATACAATGGTGTCTTTTTCAGCTATAAAAATATTAGCGACTTCCACGGCTTGATCTAATATCCCACCACTATTATTTCTTAAGTCTAAAATCATTCTATCCATTCCCTGGTTAAGAAGTTTTTTTATTGACCTCCTAACTTCGGGTCCAGATTTTGTTGAAAACCTAGTAAGCCATAAATATCCTGTTCTATCGTTTAACATAACGCTGGCTCTTACGCTATATAGTGGGATGTCATCTCTAATAATTGTGACATCAAACGGTTCTGAGCCAATGCGACCAATTTTTAAATCAACGCGCGTTCCTTTTTTGCCTCTTAACAGCTTATAAACATCCTCCCTGTCAATACCGCGAGCATTATTCTCGTCAATTTTAATTATCCAATCTCCAGCCTGTATTCCAGCTGCTTCAGATGGCCCACCAATCACTGGTGCTATTACCGTTATATATTCATTTAAAATATCAAACTCTATACCTATCCCTTGAAATTCACCTCGAAACATTTCATCGATGTTTTTTTGATCTTTTGATGATATAAACATTGAATGGGGGTCTAATTGATCCATAATCCCTTTAAAGGCGCCATCCATAAGCGCCTCCATGTCTACATCATCATAATAAAGTTGATTGACATAATATAATATTTGATTC
>JAYZKF010000040.1:0-3175 GCA_036163755.1 Fidelibacterota bacterium | reverse complement strand
TTAGCGTAGCTATTGATGGCGATTGGGCAGCTGTGGGTAGCTCAGGGTATGATGACTCAGGTCTAAATCAAGTTGGTCGAGTTGTGGTCTATAAGCGTAGCGGAACCGATTGGAACCAACATTCAATTTTGATGGCAAGCGATAAAGCTGCTGGGGATGAATTTGGTCATCATGTTACGATGTCTGGTAATAATTATATTGTTGTTGGTGCTGAAAAAGATGAGAGCTCCAAAGGTGCGGTATATGTTTTTAAACTAAATAATGATGGTACTCAATGGGTGCAGAGTCAAAAACTAACAGCATCTGATGCAGCTGCTGGAGATCGATTTGGACATCATCTTGACTTATCTGACTTATATCTGGTTGTTGGAGCGCAAGAAAATGACGATGGAGGCGATAAATCAGGCTCAGCATATATCTTTGTAAATAGTGCAGGCACTTTTTCTGAGCAAGCAAAATTAAGAGCCTCTGATGAAGCAGCTGGTGATGAGTTCGGTCATCATGTAGCTATCAATGGAGATTATGCGATTGTGGGTGCGGAATTTGATGATGACGGTAAAACGAATTCTGGTTCAGCCTATATTTTTAAGCGTAGCGTAAACTCATGGCCTCAACAGGCGAAAATCACTGCGCTAGACCCTGGCGAAGACGATGCTTTTGGTCATCACGTAGCGATTTCTGGGGATTATGCGTTGATTGGTGCCTATACTGATGAAAATACTTGGGCGAATGGAGACTATAATCCTGGATCAGCATATATTTATAAACGAGATGGTACAAGTTGGACACATTACCAAAAAATTCATGCAAGTGATGGAAATCGAGATGACTATTTTGGGCAGGATGTAGCGATTTCAGGTGATTGGGCCATTATTCCTTCTTACAGAGATGGTGGTGACAAAGGTTCAGTCTATACGTTTAAAAATAAACCTGACATAATCGAACCATATATGACAATTACTGCAGTGAATTCAAGCAATACGGCAGTTATTGACGGCTCTATAACTGGAGATGCTGCACTAACGTTAACATTTACATCATCTGAGGCAACAACAGATTTTGCACTTGAGGATGTATCTGTTACCGGGACAGCAAATAGTGTTTTAAGCAACTTCTCTGCCACCTCTAGCACTGTATATACAGCAACACTGACTCCAGCAAATGAAGGAACATCTATTGTAAAGGTTAATAATGCATCATTTACAGACTCAGATGGAAATGCAAATTCTGAATTTTTTATATCACAAACAGTAAGCGGTCTTGGTGGTGGTTCTTCTAGTCATTATCAAACGTTCACTGCACCTAGAAATCTCCCTTTTGATTATATTCAAGTCAAGCATGGCTTTCCTCATAATGCAGAAGATAGAACGATTAAGTTAAAATTATATCAAGGAGATGGAGTTGGTGGAACCCTGCTTGGAGAAGCAAACAATACACATACAGGTAATACGAGCGATCAGTCGGATTACTACACATATTATTTTAATGGACAAAATATTACTTTTACCAAGGATCAAGTATATACGTGGGAAATATCTTTTAGTGGCTCTCAAACTACTGGTTGGATAAGCCTTTCAGGAAAAAATCCTTATCCCTTTGGTTATGGTCTTTATGCTTCGAATTCTATGGATTATGATTTTTTATTTAAAATTCCGCAAGAGGATTCTTTTTATTGGACCTATTTAGATCAGTCGCCTCCTACAATTATTTCAACAACAATAGCAAATGACAACAGTACCGTATCAGTAACGATGAGTGAAGCCGTGTTTAATACTAATTCTGGTGGCGGTGCTCTGGAAGTATCTGATTTTAGTTTTTCACTTAGCGGTGGTGTTGCCACTCTTTCTAGCGCAACACCTACAAGCATTGCTATAGATGGAAACATATATACTTTGGGTATTTCCTTGACAGGTAGACCAACCGGGGATGAAACATTAACGGTTAATCCAGTTGCAAATAGTATCTATGATGCAAAAGGAATGGCTGCTAGTACTTCTCAGTCCAATAATACAGTCAAATTAAATGAGGTTGCACCCACAACTGTACTTTCCGTTTCATCATCTACTGCTGATGGTTTATACAATATAGGCGATGTTATTTCAATACAAGTCACTTTTTCCAAAGATGTGAATGTTTCGGGTACGCCGCAACTAAATTTAGAAACTGGTTCAACTGATGGTGTCGCCAATTATTCAAGCGGTACAGGCAGTTCAGTGCTTAGTTTCAATTATACTGTATTTAATGACCATGTATCCAGTGATTTAGATTATCAGGATACCACTTCATTAAGTTTAAATGGTGGAACAATCAATGATTTATTATCGAGCGCGGCTGTTTTGACTCTACCCGAACCAGCTGCAACCAACTCATTAGGGGCAAATAAAGCGATTGTAATTGATGGGATTATACCAACATTTACCAATATTGCAATATCAGCTGATAATACCAGTTTATCGGTGACATATAGTGAATCAGTTTTTAATACTAATTCAGGGAGCGGCTCCTTAGAAGCAAGTGATTTTGAAATGAGTGTCAGTTCTGGGAATGCTGTTTTAGCGAGTAGCACTCCATCTAGCATATCAAATGATGGAAATGTTTATACCTTAGGGGTCAATTTTTCAAGCCTTGCTGATGGAACCGAAACATTATCAATCAATGCTGTCGATAATTCAATATATGACCAGGCTGGGAACGAAGCAAGCTCAGGAAAAACCAGTATTGCATTAAACGATAAGCTTCCTCCATCAATTTCTGCGACCGTTGTGTCCGGCCAAAATAATATTCTTATGGTTACTGTAAGTGAGCCTATCTATAATTCTTCAAGTGGGAGTGGCGCAGTAGAAGCTTCGGATTTTTCATTATCATTAAGTGAAGGAAATGCAAAATTAGCAAACAATTCACCGATAAGTATATCAAGAATGGATAACATTATCGATAATGAAGTTTATTCTTTGATAGTGAGTTATACTGTCAACAGTAACGGGGGTGATACACTTACTGTGAATCCGATTGATGATGGTATTTATGATAAAGCGGGTAATGAAGCCAGTACTATTCAATCAAATAATTTTGCAGTGCTATCTGACGTGTTTGATCCAATTATTGTTGCTTCATCAATTGCATCCGACAATAGCACAATCACTATTGAAATGAATGAAAATGTATATAATACAAG
>JAYZKF010000039.1:0-3298 GCA_036163755.1 Fidelibacterota bacterium | reverse complement strand
CAGCCCACTTTTGTTATCGATTATCCCAAAGAAATTTCTCCACTAGCAAAAAAACATCGTAATGGAGATCCTAATTTAGTCGAACGATTTGAGCTATTTATTGGTTCTGCTGAATTTGCGAATGCTTTCTCAGAATTAAATGACCCTATTGATCAAAGAGAACGTTTTGAGGCTCAAGCTAAATTAGGAAAAGCAGGAGACGATGAGGCACATCCTGTTGATGAGAATTTTCTTCAAGCAATAGAATGTGGTATGCCACCAACCGGTGGTGTTGGGATCGGAATTGATAGACTCGTCATGTTATTAACAGAAAATTTATCCATTAAGGACGTCATTCTTTTCCCAGCTATGCGTAAAGAAGACTAATGCTTCTCAATTGAATTTTCCCCTATATCTTTCAACCAGATATCTTAGATCTAAACAAAAAGGTAGTTTTACTCGTTTTGCTAGTTTGCTATCAGTTATGGGACTAGCTGTTGGCGTTTCAGCTCTTTTATTAACTTTATTTATATTAAATGGATTTGAACGTGTTATTTCAGATAAGATTGCCAATTTTGATGGTCATGTTCGAATTCGTCATTTTTTAAATGAGCCAATTAGCTCAAAATTAACTAGCATTGACAGTGCATTAATTAATTATAATGATGAGATTACAGTATCAAGTTTTATACAAAAACCTGCGTTATTAAGAAAAGGCAATTTAGCCGAAGGTGTTATTGTAGAAGGTATAAATGCAGACCAAGAACATTTTATAAAAAGTATATTAGTTGAAGGCGAATTCATTTTAGAAAATAAATCTGTTGTTATTGGAAAAAGATTAGCTGATGAATTAAGATTATCTATTGGTGAAAAAATTGTTTTATTTGATTTATCTACTTTAAACAAAGTAAATAAACGATTAAGGCAATTTACAATTGCAGGATTTTTTCATTCTGGTATGACTGAATATGATAAATCATTAGTATTTATAAATACTAATGATGCGGACATTTTGTTTGATATGAAAAAAAGTGTATCTGGGTACATATTACGTATGCAAGATATAAATATGCTGGATAGGGTAATGTCATCGCTTAATGATCAATTATCATATCCTTATATGATTATGAATTGGAAAGAGAAAAATCGTGCTCTATTCAAATGGATGAGCGTTCAACGGTGGCCTATCCTTTTTATTTTTGGACTTATAGCACTAGTAGGTATAGTTAACATTGTTTCCGCACTTTCAATGATTATAATTGATAAAACACGTCAAATTGGGATATTAAAATCTATTGGTATCGCTAGATCTTCATTGAAGAAAGTTTTTTTATTAAAGGGGCTCTTAATTGGACTATTTGGAGGCATAATTGGTTCGTTAATTGCTTTGTCTATAGCATCATTGCAAAATAATCTAAAATTGGTTAAAGTCCCCGAAGATATATATTTCATGGATTTTATTCCTATTGACATCAGTTTTCTAAATATGATAAACATAACGTTATTTGCGATTATTTTTTCGGTTCTTGCATCGGTATGGCCAACAAAAAGAGCAAGTAAGATAAATCCATCAGAAGCATTGCATTACGAATGAATTTCTCTTATAAAATAGCCAAAAGATTTTTAATGGGTGGTTGGTCTTCAGGCCCTAGTAAATTAACGGGATGGATGTCTATTATAGGTCTGTGTATAGGTTCCATTGCTATGATTCTTTCTATAGCAGTACTCAATGGATTTGAAAATCGTGTGATTGAAAAAATTATAGGATTTGAGAGCGATATACGTTTAACAAAAATAGAAGATTTTAATAGCACTATTGATATTGTAAATAATATTAATGGAGTTAAATCAGTAATGCCCTTTCAAGAACGAAAAGGTTTAGTACTTGCAAAAGGTGGTGTTCAGCGTATGGTGACATTAAAGGCAATAGAGATAGAAAAGTTCACTTCCTTTTATGATATTAATTCGTTTACTAAAAGTAATTATGGCAATCAACCTATTGTTTATCTAGGAGAGATGACGGCTAGACGTTTAAATGTTAGAGAAGGTGAAGTAGTTAGACTATTAAGCCCAATAGATCATGGATATTCCTGGGGAATGCCTACGCAAATTCAGTGTGTGGTAGGAGGAATATTTAATATCCAAGTTTTAGATTTAGATGACAAAATTGCATTTATACCTTTAGAAATAGGGGAAAAGCTATTTATTAGAAAAAGTAACCTCGATGGTATGGATGTTAGGCTATTTGAGGGGGATAGGATAGATTTAGTGGCTAATGAACTAAGAAATAAAATTTTAGGAGCAAAAGTTGAAACTTGGGGAGATCTTCATCAAGAATTATTTGGCGCTATGAGATTCGAAAGAATAGGCACCTTAATTGTGCTAAGCTTAATTATTGTTGTTGCTTGTTTTAACCTTGTAACAACTCTTGTTTTAGTTGTTGCTCAAAAAACTCGTGAATTTGGTATCTTACAAGTGCTAGGATCAAATAAAAAAACAATAGAATCAATCGTGATGTACCAAGGCGGATTGATTAGTTCTTTTGGAATAGTCTCGGGATTAATTATTGGGTTATTTTTTGTTTATTTGCAAAATATATTTGGTATTATACCTTTACCTGAGGATATTTATTTCACTTCTTCTCTGCCAATGGTCATTTTTTTGAAAGATATTATTGCGATATTAACTATATCGATTGGAATGGTAATGGTGTCCATTTATATATCTACAAGTAGAACTATTATGTTATCATCAATGAAATCGATTTATTTGGACAAATGATTTTACAAGCTAAAAATCTTGTAAAATCATTTCAAAATGGAGAGAAGGTATTATCTGTATTAGATAATATATCAATTGATATCTATCAAGGAGATTGTGTAACAATTGTAGGCGAAAGTGGTGCTGGTAAATCAACTCTATTAAATATTCTTGGTACTCTAGATACTCCAACCAGTGGTTTATTAATATTAAATAATGAAGATATTAATGTTCTCTCAAAAGATCAGATTGCAGAATTAAGAAATAAATATTTGGGATTTATTTTTCAGTTCCATCATTTGCTTCCTGATTTCACAGCATATGAAAATGTGTTAATACCAAATCAAATTGGGGGTAATGATGGGGATCACAAAAAGGCTGCTGAATTACTGGATTATATTGGCTTAAAAAATAGAATGGATCACTTTCCGTCCCAACTTTCAGGAGGTGAGAGATTAAGAGTTGCTGTTATTAGAGCTTTGATGAATAATCCCAAATTATTATTAGCAGATGAGCCAACTGGCAATTTAGATATTGGAAATGCAGAAAAACTCATAGA
>JAYZKF010000038.1:0-4117 GCA_036163755.1 Fidelibacterota bacterium | reverse complement strand
CAACTTATTTTTACTAATGGAAAAATGGTTAGAGCGAACACCTTTTTTGAATTGGGGTGAAACATCATTCTGGAACGAATATGAATCTGCTGTAAATAAAATGCTGAGCGAAGAGCTCTCGATTATTGACTCAAATGATAATTTCTCAGAAAAAGAAATTAAAATTCATGCAAAACATCATGAGACTACTAAAAAATTGTTTAGAGTAGTCATAGATGAAAACAATCATAATGAAATGGTAAAAAATGGTGAATGGAGATTATCGCATCGAGCAACTCAAGCAGCATTACTTATACTGCTGTATAGAGACCAACCAATATTATATAATCCCTATAAGTTTTTAACTAAATTAGTCGATATTGATGAACTATTTACTACTTGGAGATATAGACATGTTCTTATGGTTTCTAGAATGATTGGAAAAAAAATTGGTACAGGCGGATCAACAGGATCTAAATATTTAAATAAAACCGCTGAAAAACATCAAATATTTAAAGATATAAATGAATTAACAACTTTTTTAATACCTCGTTCATCTTTGCCATCATTGCCTTCTGAAATAAAGGATGATCTAGGTTTTTATTATCATGTAAGGAAAAATAATGAATAATAATTTAAATGGTAAAACTGCAATAGTGTGTGGAAGTACAGATGGAATTGGAAAATCTATTGCCACTTTAATGTCAAATAGAGGATGCGAAATCATTCTTGTTGCTAGAAATCAAGATAAATTGGATTCAACATTGTCTGAATTAAATCCAAATCAAGTTCATTCGTCTGTTTGTGTGGACTTTAACAAACCCGAACAATTAAAAGATAAAATATTAAAGACTATTAATTCATTAGATAAATCTGTGGATATTTTAGTAAATAATTCGGGAGGTCCTCATGGTGGCCCCTTAATTGATGCAGATGAAGAAGAATTCAGGATTGCTTTTGAAAGGTTATTGATATGCAATCATATTTTAGCTAAAGCTGTCGTACCAGGTATGAAGAAAATTAAATGGGGAAGGATAATAAACATAATCTCGACATCTGTGCGTCAGGTTATTCCTGGCTTGGGTGTTTCCAACACAGTTAGAGGAAGTGTAGCACAATGGGGAAAAACTTTAGCGCTTGAACTTGGCGAATTTGGCATTACTGTTAATAATATTCTCCCGGGATATACGGCTACAGCTAGACTCAAAGAATTAGCAAAGTCAAAATCTGAATCAACTGGATTAGAAATAAAAGATATATATGATCTTTGGTCTAATAATACATCGGTAAAAAGATTGGGTACACCTGAAGAAATTGCAGAATCTGTCGCTTTCCTTGCCTCAGATGCATCAGGTTATATTAGTGGCCATAATTTATCAATAGATGGTGGGCGATTTAGTGCATAATGGAAAATATTCTTAATTATATAAATGGAGAATTTGTTGAACCACTATCTAAAGAATATATTGATGTAATTGAACCGGCAATCGGCAAAAAATATACTAAAGTTGCTAATTCCGATCGCTCTGACATAGATAAGGCAGTAGATGCTAGTTTAAAATCTTTTCCAAATTGGTCATCTCTAAATATTGATGTTAGAGCACAATATTTGATGGAAATAGCTACACATATTGAAATAAACTTAGAAGAATTTGCTCATGATGAATCTCTGGACACAGGTAAGCCAATTAGTCTATCAAAAAATATGGATATACCCCGAGCAATATCAAACTTTAGATTTTTTGCTGATCATGCTAAATCGTTTCAATTTAAATCTAGCATGAATGGTGAAGATGGTTCAAATTTAATTTCTCGTCATCCATTAGGAGTTGTCGGATGCATATCTCCTTGGAATTTGCCTTTATATTTATTTACATGGAAAATAGCACCGGCTCTTGTTACAGGTAATACTGTTATTGCTAAACCATCTGAGATATCTCCTTTAACGGCATACAAACTTGCAAAGATTCTTATGAAAATAAATTTTCCTAAGGGTGTAATTAATATAGTTCATGGAGAAGGAAATAGAGTTGGTTCAGAAATTGTTAGACATCCAAAAATTAAAGCAATATCTTTTACTGGAGGTACTAAAACTGGTGAAAAAATAGCAAATGAATCTTCTACTTCATTTAAAAAGCTATCTTTAGAAATGGGAGGCAAAAATCCTGCAATAATATTTGATGATTGTGATTATTCAAATATGATCGAAACTATTATCAAATCATCTTTTTCAAATCAAGGTCAAATTTGTTTGTGTTCATCACGTTTATTGATCCAATCTACTATATATGATAAATTTAAATCTGATTTAGTAAAGAGGGTAGCTAGTCTAAAAATTGGTGACCCTAAAGACGTTAATACTGAATTTGGTTCGATATCATCAAAGGAACATTTTCATAAAATAATGAATTATATAAAATTAGCAAAAAAAGAAGGTGGCAATATTTTAATAGGTGGTGATGAGTTTAGTTTGGATGGAAGATGTAGCAACGGATATTTTATTAGCCCCACCGTTATTGATTCTTTAGATAATTCATCAATAATTAATCAAGATGAAATTTTTGGACCAGTAGTTACCTTACAATCTTTCGATTCTGAGGAAGAAGCAATAAACATTGCAAATGACACAAACTATGGATTATCTGCAACAATTTGGACAAATAATCAAAAAAAAGGAGATAGAGTTGCCTTAAGGATTGATGCAGGAGTAATATGGATAAATTGTTGGCTAGTAAGGGACCTCCGTACTCCTTTTGGTGGAATGAAACAATCTGGTTTAGGAAGAGAGGGCGGTGATTATGCTATTGATTTTTTTACAGAAACAAAAAATATTTGTAGGAGTATATCATGAAGCTTAGTAATGAAAAAGCACCTGAACCTGTCGGTGCCTATCCTCATTCTAAAAGAGTTGGAAATTTATTATTTTTATCTGGTGTTGGCCCGAGAAAGGGCAACCTTAAAGATATTCCTGGTGTAAATATTGATGAAAATGGTAATGTAATTTCGCATGATATAGAAACTCAATGCCATTCCGTATTTGAAAATGTTAAAATTATTTTAGAAGAATCAGGAAGTAAATGGGAAAATTTAGTTGACATAACAGTATTTTTAACTGATATAGATAGAGACTTTGAAATCTATAATAAGATATATGCTGACTACTTTAAATCCAATCAGCCTTGTAGGACAACTGTTCAGGTATCATCCTTGCCAACTCCCATTGCAATAGAATTGAAATGTATAGCGACCATTGATTAGGAGAAATATATGAATCTAGTACCCCCAATTAATTTTCAAAATTGGATTAATGATAATAGACACTTATTAAAACCTCCTGTAGGGAATAGCGTAGTGTACGATCAGGGTGATTTTATGATAATGGTTGTTGGCGGACCAAATAGTCGGAAAGATTATCACGTTGATCCGATAGAAGAATTTTTTTATCAATTAGAAGGAGATATGTTACTTAAAATAATTGATGACAATAAAAGGGTAGATGTGCCTATAAAAGAAGGTGAAATTTTTCTTTTACCAAAAAATATTCCACATTCACCTCAACGATATAAAGATACTATTGGACTTGTTATTGAGTACAAACGTGAAGACGGAGACTTAGATGCATTTCAATGGTATTGCGATGAATGTGATAAATTACTTCATGAGGTATCTTTGGACCTCGAAAATATTGTAACCCAATTACCCCCATTGTTTGAAGCTTATTGGGACAATACAGATGCTAGAACGTGTGGATCATGTGGATCTATACAGCAACCACCTAAGTAAAATTAAATATATTTGTAAGGAAAAATTATGGATAAAGATAAAGTTATAGATAAGCTAACAACGATTTTTGATTTGGAACTATCGGGAGTAATAAGATATACGCATTATTCACTTATGATATTCGGACCAAACAGACTACCATTGATTGATTTTTTTAAAGCACAAGCAACAGAATCACTTTTGCATGCTAATCTGGCTGGTGAACACATTACAGGCCTTGGAGGTCACCCACCACTTAACATCAATAATATTAAAGAAACATTCAAACATGATATAACTGAGATACTATCCGAAACTTTAGAGCATGAAAAGAGAGCGATAAAACATTACTATGAGTTATTAGATCTCGTTGATG
>JAYZKF010000037.1:0-7838 GCA_036163755.1 Fidelibacterota bacterium | reverse complement strand
GATTGAACTAAACGAAGCATTCGCAGCACAGGCCTTATATGTTATTCGTGAAGGTGGCTGGGATCAAAATAAAATAAATCTTAATGGAGGTGCAATCGCATTGGGACACCCGCTAGGATGTTCAGGCGCAAGAATCATCACCACTCTTTTGAATGTCATGGAACAGCAAAACACAAACACAGGTTTAGCAACGATGTGTATTGGTGGTGGCCAGGGAATTGCAACAATAATTAAAAGGTCATAATTAATGAGTGGACAAATTAACAAAATAGCTGTCTTAGGTGCTGGAACTATGGGGGCACAAATTGCTGGACATTTCAGTAACGCCGGCATCCCTTCCTTACTATTTGATATCAATTTAGAATTAGCCCAAAAAGGAGTTGATGGATTAACAAAACTAAAGCCAGCCCCTCTTTATAAACCTAAAAATTCTGAATTAGTAACTCCTTGTACATATGATAATGATCTTGAAAAGCTTAAAGATATTGACCTCGTAATTGAGGCTGTTGCAGAAAATTTAGAGATTAAACACACTGTATACAAAAATGTGGTTCCTCATTTAAATGACTCTGTAATCATGACATCAAATACATCAGGCATTCCACTGGCAGACCTTATCCAAGTATTGCCAGAAAAATTGCAATCTCGATTTATGATTACTCACTTTTTTAACCCACCTCGATATATGAGACTTCTGGAACTTGTCAAAGGTCCTAAAACCGATGAGGCAGTATATGATTTGCTTTCAAACATTGGTGAAGATGTTTTAGGCAAAGGGATTGTTCATGCTAAAGATACTCCCAATTTTATCGGGAATCGAATCGGTGTTCATGGCGGAAACAATGCTATTAAGCTAGCAATTAAAATGGGTCTAACTGTGGAAGAAGTGGATAAATTAACCGGAACTATTGTTGGACGTCCAAAAAGTGGAGTTTTTCGTACCACTGATATAGTTGGATTAGATGTACAGGCTCATGTTTCTTCAACAAGTTATGATAATTTGCCTGATGATGAAGCTAGAGAAGCACTCAAAGCTCCTGAAATATTACAGACACTTATTGATGATGGCAGGCTCGGACAAAAAACTAAGGCGGGATTTTATAAAAAAACAGATGATGGAATTTTATCAATTGATCTCAAAACTGGTGAATATCAAGCTCAAAAAAAAGTAAGGTTTGATGGATTTCGATTGGCAAAAAGCTATCAGTCTGTTGGGGATAGATTAAAAGCACTTGCCTTTAGCGATGATAAGGCAGGCAAATTTTTCTGGGAGATTACAGCTGACTCCTTAATTTATTCAGCTAATCGTATTCCCGAAATAAGTGATGATATAATTAACATTGATAATGCAATGAAATGGGGATACGGTTGGGAATTGGGCCCCTTTGAGGCATGGGATGCAATAGGAGTTAAAGCATCCGTTGCACGAATGGAAAAAGAAAATAAGAAAGTTCCTGATTGGGTTAAAGCAATGCTCGACTCAGGACAAGAAACCTTTTATTCCACTGAGGATGGGAAAGTATCCTATTATGATCCAGCTTCTTCATCTTTAAAAACTAAGTCTGAAAATAAAAAAGTTATCAACCTCAATCTTTGCAAATCAGGTGGTAAAACGATAAAAAGAGATTGGAGCGCAAGTCTAATTGATTTGGGTGATGACATATTAAATGTAGAGTTTCACTCTGCACTTCAACCCACATTAAATCCAATTGATACTTCAATAGGTAAAATAATAAGTGACGGCATGGATCTACTTGAATCCGGAACTTATAAAGGTATGGTAATCGGACATCAAGGCCTAAATTTTTGTGCGGGTGCAAATTTAGCTAATATGATTCAGGCAATTGAGGCTGGAGCTTGGGATGAAATAAATACACAAATAAAACAAGTTCAAGATCTTTTGCAAAGAATTCGCTTTTCAAAAGCACCTATTGTGGCTGCCCCCCATCATCTTACTTTAGGGGGTGGATTTGAAATTGTCGCGCCGGCTGCCCATCGTGTTGCTTTAGGCGAACTTTACATTGGAGCAGTAGAAGTCGGAGTTGGATTAATTCCTGGAGCTGGTGGAAATCTTCGGCTATTATTAAATCTTATGGAGAATAGTGGATCTGGAAGAATGAATTCTTTTCAAGTAGCACAAAAAGCATTTGAAACAATTGGGTTTGCAAAAGTTGCCACAAGCGCAGACGAAGCAAAATTCCTTGGATACCTACTCAAATCAGATACAATCATACTAAATAATGACCAACGTATCTGGACAGGAAAAGAAAAAGTGCTCGAACTAATCGAAAATAATTATGAGCCTCCATCCTATCGCGATGATTTGAAACTTCCAGGTGCCGGTGGACGTACAGCTATGGCAATGGCGCTCAAAGGATTTAAAGCACAGGGAAAAATTTCTGCCCATGATGAATTAATTGCAAAAAAACTCGCCTTTGTACTCACTGGTGGGGATAAAGCAGGGCTAACAAAGTCTGTTGATGAACAATATCTTTTAGATATAGAACGTGAAGCATTTGTTTCACTAGCTGGAGAGGCACTAACTCAAGATCGAATACGATACATGCTTAAAGTTGGGAAACCACTCAGAAATTAACTTTTAAATATAATTTTCCCACTTTTACTGTTAACAATTTGTTAACATTACATTGTCATCTTATTTCTATAAATTTTACTATTATTTCCTTTCAAGATAATAATAATGGATCAACAATCAGATAATCAATTTACTAATGCGCTAAAAATCAGCGCTGTCATTGCCGTATTATATTTGTTTTTGGTTAGCATAGGAATGATAGGCACAGCATTCAAAGGATTGGGACGAGAATTTGCCGAAGCTTTATTTGAAAGTAATGCAAGTGCTTTTATTGGATTATTCATCGGCATCCTGGCAACTGGTTTAATCCAAAGTTCATCAACAACAACTTCACTGGTAGTTGGGATGGTAGCGGCGGGGACTTTTGGCGATGATCCCCGATTAGCTGTTGCTGCAGCTGTTCCATATATAATGGGTGCAAATATTGGCACAAGTATTACCAATACGATTGTAGCTCTTGGGCATATTGTCCATAAAGAAGAATTTAAACGAGCTTTTTCGGCATCTGTGATTCATGACTTTTTCAATATATTTGCCGTAATAGTAATATTCCCTTTGGAATTAATATTTGGTTTGATCAGTAAATCAGCTATGTGGTTATCATATTCTCTAATTGGAACCGAAGCATTAACATTTAAAAGTCCAATCAAATTGATTACATCACCAACTGTAAAATGGATCGATAATTTTTTTCAGCAACAAAGTTTTTTAGACCATTATATACTACTTCTAATTGTTGCGCTTATGTTCCTATTCTTTTCATTAAGAAGTTTAACCAAATTGATTAGAAGTCTAGTTATGTTACGATTAGAAAATTTTTTCGATACACATATATTTAAAACAGCTGCAAGAGCTATGTTCTTTGGCGTCATAATTACTATACTTGTTCAAAGCAGCTCAATAACAACTTCTCTAGTTGTTCCACTTGCGGGCGCAGGTATATTACAGCTCAGACAAATTTTCCCTTATACATTGGGAGCGAATATTGGGACAACAGTTACTTCTTTACTAGCTAGCATGGTATCTGGTACAATTGCTCCACTGTCTGTCGCATTGGCTCATTTACTATTTAACATTTTTGGAATTGGATTATTGTGGCCTATTGAAAAAATAAGAGATATACCTGCTAAACTAGCTGAATCATTTGCAGAACGTGCATCAGAAAACAAAATTTTTCCAATTTTATACATTTTAATCGTGTTTTTTATTATCCCTCTAATATTAATTTCAATCGTAGCATAAATCATGACAATTTTTAAAGATATACTTGGTATTTGGAAATCAGACAACCTTCTTGCTCAAGCATGGGATGATTCATTAAAGATGCTATCTATTTCAAATGATATTTTTGTTCAATCAATACAATACTTTAACTCAGGTAAAAATATTGATGCAGTTAAGGCATTAAAAAAAGAAGATCAAACTATTAATGATTATTATCAACTCGTTCGGCGAAAAGTATTAACCCATTATTCAATTGATAAACCACCTGTTGAAACATCTGGAGGATTGACTTTAGTTAATATGGTTGTTGATATTGAAAGGATTGGCGATTACTGTAAAAACATTTCAGATTTAACACTTATGCGTGATGGACCCATGGATTTCGGAGAATTGAGCGATGATATTAAATCTATTGAACAAGAAGTTGAATCACGCTTCACAAAAACAATTCAAGCAATTGAAAATCAAGATGAAGCTCTTGCTGAGAATCTCTTAAATAATTATAAAAAAATGGTTACAAAAGTCTCGGATAGAATTGTTAAAGATATCGCATCTGGTAGAATCCAATTTCCTGATAGCTCACAAGGAGCAAGCATAGCACTATATTCAAGATATTTAAAACGGATAGGTGCACATTTAAAAAATATCACATCTACTATCGTAAATCCCTATGATAAAATTGGATATAATCAATAGTTGTTAATTAGAATTGTATTCTTCATACAATTCATGGATGATTCCATCAGGCAATCCTGATTGAGGTACAATCATTTTTTCTGTATTGGCCCATTTCATTGTAGATAAATAAATTTTTCCTGCATGGGTTATGACATCTGCGCGATCTGGCCTTAACTCTAATTTAGTTATTCGATCATGCACGCTATAGGGCTCAATATTTTCCAGAACTTTTTTGATAATTTTATATTCAATTTCATTTTTCGTTCTAATCTCAGATATAGCAAAAATTTTATTAATATTACCACCACTACCAATTGCTTTAATTGATCTTCCAACTTTAGAACGATTGTTTTTTACCCAGCTCTCCATTTCAGACCAATTTGAAGAGGTGACTTGCTCTTTTAATAATCGAACTGAACCTATAGGAAATGATTTTGAAATCGCTTTTACTTTATTAATTATGAAACTGATTTCTGTACTTCCTCCACCTACATCAATATATAAGTAATCTCGTTTGGGATTTAAATGATTCTCAATATGATTTGCCATAATAAGTTTTGCTTCCTCTTCACCTGAGATGATCTTTAAACCCACATCTGCTATTTGATTAATTTGATCAACCAATTCCTGGCCATTTTGTGAGGTTCTTAATGCTGATGTTGCACATGCCCTATAAGATATTGGATCATAGGCGTCTATCAATAAACGAAATGCATGAATAGTTTGAATTAGTTTTTCACCATTTTCTTTTGAGATATTTCCCTCTGTGAATGCATCTTCACCTAAGCGTAATGGCATTCTAATAAGTGATTCTTTAATAAATTTTGCTGATTCAGAATTTTGTAATACTCTACAAAAAAGAAGGCGCATTGCATTACTTCCAATATCAATTGAAGCAAATTTTAATCCACTAACCATTAAACAGTTAACTTGATCAAATTATATTTTTTATAATTAAGGCAGATAGCAGAGATATTGTTAAAATAATTTCATAGATTAGGTAACAATTTATATTTTATTTTAATTATTATTGTAAGCAAATAATGAAAAAATTAAATAAAGCTATAAAAATTGCCGCTGAAATTCATACTGGGAACAAAGGTAAAAATAAAGAACCAGCTATCCTGCATCCTATTCGAGTAATGCTTAAAATGGATGATCAAATCTCTAGAACAGTCGCAATCTTACATGATGTTGTTGAAACAGGAAAAATGACAGTTAATGATTTAAATAATCTAGGATTTAGCAATAAAGTATGTCATGCTGTAGATTTACTATCTCGGAGAAAACGGGAAAAATATGATCATTACATTAAACGTGTAAAAACAAAAAAATTAGCGATTAAAGTAAAAATTGCTGATTTAGAGGACAATTATTTAGAACGAAAGAGCAAAAATAAGCTATCAAAATTAGATAAATCAAAAATCAAAAAATATAAAAGAGCCTATAAAAATTTAACAGGAAAAAAATTAACACTCTAGTTTTGGTAGCATTCAAGATTGAATGCGAATATTGACCCTTCTTTTTCTATACTTTCTACACTTATTGAAGAGTTATGTGCTTCAATAATATGTTTACAAATAGCAAGTCCAAGTCCAGTCCCACCTCTTACTATCTTTCTAGCATCATTTGTACGAAAAAAACGTTCAAAAATTCGTTCTGCTGATTCAGGATCTATACCAATTCCAGTATCTTGAACTTTAAACTCTATTATGCCATTATTTCTTTCTGTTGACATTACAACACTACCATTTACTGTATATCGTATTGCATTTGAAATTAAATTATCAAAAACTTGCCTAAGTCTATCCAAATTCCCATTCACAATTATTTCATTTTGGTTATTCATTTCTAATGAAATATCTAATTCTTTTTTCTCATTACGCTGTTTTGCGTCATTAATTACTTCCTCAAGTAGTGGTTTTAAATCTACCTTCTCCAAATGAATTTCCATTTCACCTGTTTCAATTCTAGAGATATCTACTAAATCTGTTACGAGGGCTTCAAGTCGTTTTGCATTCTTTAATGATCGCTTAATAAATGTTTGATTTACATCAGTATCATTGAGTGCTCCATCTTTTAAGGTTTCCAAATAACCTGCGATAGATGCAATTGGTGTTTTTAATTCGTGAGTGACATTACTTAAGAATTCAGTACGAACTTGTTCCATTTTTTTCATATTTGAAATATCGGATTCCAGAGTTGTTGCTAAGTCATTCATTGTTTCAGCTAGCTCGCCAATTTCATCATTACTACTGATTTCAATTCTGGTTTCAAAATTTCCATCTTTTATTTTTCTTGCACCATCAGCTACTTTTTTAATTGGAATATTAATCCAGCGATCAACTAATAATGCAATAATTGCTAAACCAATAGCACTAATGAATAAAATATTGATACTAGATTCTAATTGATATAGTAAAAAACTAATCAAAAGAACCAATGTAATTGATATAAATAATTTTTGTCTAAGACTAAACAATACGTTTATTTTACTTTAGGTCTGAATCTGTACCCAACCCCTTTAATAGTCTCAATCCAATCGCGGTAAGGACCTAACTTTGAACGGATACGGTTAATGTGAACATCAATAGTCCTATCAACAACATAAACATCATCTTCCCAAATTGAAGCAAGTAGAGCATCACGCTTAAAAATAATGTCTGGCTTATTCATAAAAAAAGCTAATAATTCAAACTCTTTTCTGGGCAAGTGCAATTCATCTCCGTCAATTGTAACAACATAATTTTTTGTATCTGCTTCAAGCCCATCGTATTGCAGAAAAGAACCTTTTTGGTTGATTTGATCTATGCGGCGAAAAATTGAGTTAATACGAGCAACAAGTATTCTGGGACTGAATGGCTTCCTAATATAATCGTCACCACCTACTTCTAACCCTTTTAACTCATCAAATTCTCTATCCATCGCAGTTAAGAAAACAATTGGTACTGTGTTTCCATTATCTCTAATTATTTTGCAAACTTCATATCCATCCTTACCTGGCATCATTATATCAAGGATAATTAAACTAGGATTTTTACTTAACAAATCAATCGCCTGACTTCCATCAGAAGCTTCAATTGAAGCAATTCCTTCTTGTTCTAAATTATATCTTATAATTTTACGAAGATCTTTTTCATCATCAACAATTAGTACTAGTTTTTTTTTCATTTTTATTAGTTATAACCAAACCTAAATAACTGGAGTTTAAATTTATTCGTGACCTTTTAATTGGCTCAATAATTCATATTGTTCTAAACTAAGATTGTTGAACTGAATATTAAAAACCGAAATATTGTAAACAGGAGATTCTTTAGACCACTTTTTAGGTTTCAAATCT
>JAYZKF010000036.1:0-4270 GCA_036163755.1 Fidelibacterota bacterium | reverse complement strand
AATCTGAAGCTAAAACGTTGGTTGCTAATGGCTGTAAAGCTGTAGCTGAAGGTGCAAATATGCCCTCAGAGCCAAGTGCAGTTGAAGTATTCTTGGGTAATAATATACTTTTTGGACCTGGGAAGGCTGCGAATGCTGGTGGTGTAGCTGTATCTGGCCTAGAAATGAGTCAGAATTCAATGCGCTTATCATGGACTAGAGAAGAAGTTGATCAGAAGTTACATGGAATTATGCAAAGCATACATCAGGCTTGCGTCGAGCATGGTTCAAAAGATAAATCAACCGATTATGTAAAAGGTGCAAACATTGCTGGTTTTATCAAGGTAGCTGATGCCATGATAGATCAGGGCGTCGTTTAGAAATAAGTAAAATTATATAATTTTATATTCCAGTTGTTTCCTGTTCATCCATGGTTTCTTTAACTGGATTCAATGGCTTAATAATATTCCCATCACCAGTTTGTCCATCAATGGTTATAGTTAGAGGGTCTTCTAGCTGAATCCATTTTAAATATTTAGTTTTTTGTTTGATTGATTGTGAACTTAGCCATCGTAGATCAAGCTTATCTGATTTATTTTTATGATTTAATGTAAAATACCCAATTCTCATAGATGTAACATTTTGGAAAAAATGACTCCCAAAAGATGGATCCACTGGAAAAGTCTCCATTCCATACTCAACGATTACTTTTGCATTAGATATTTGATCCCAATCTACTGGAATTCCAAGCCATGGATCTGCAGAGCCCCATCGACCGGGCCCAATTAAAACATATTTCTCGTCATCGATCATTTTTTGATTAATTTTTTCAATTTGCTTAGCAATTAATTTTGTTTTTCCCGGATCAAATGTTTTTGGATCAACCATAATAATATTTTTTATATTATCAATCACACCATTTCCTAGTGCAATACTACTGCTACAAAGAATATTTTGTTTTTGGATGGAACTAAATTCTTGGATACGATCAAGGCCTCCAACTACCATGGGTTTAATCTGTAAAAGAGAAAACTCATTTATTTTACCTTCTTCATGATATAGATTTACAGCGAATTCTATTTCTACTGGACATCCCAATGAATTTTCTCCTAATTCAAGTAGATCTATTAGAAGTTCAGATATTGGCGCAGTTTTCCATTTTAGAAGAGAAGGGAATGTTACAACTCTTGTTCCATCATGCCGAAGAGAGTCTTTAACTACATTATCATTTTTTGTAACAACGCTTCCAGCCCAATCTAATTCTTTGTCTTTTTCAGCTATATCAAGATTAAAAATGGAAGTGTTCTCGCTTAACCCTCCTTTTAGTTTTTTCATACCCTTTTTCAGATCCAATGCGTAAAATTGATTTTGAGAATTATCGATAGTAGATCGAACAGAGTAATACTGAGGAATAATTCCAGGGTATTTTGGTGAAAATCTAAGTGATTTTTCTCCTTCAGCTATAGTCCTGCCTAAACCTAGAGCAAGATAGGCAACTCCTTCTTCTCTTTTCATGTAAGATACAGGATAATAATTGAAGCTTTGAGCTAAACCACTTGCAGAGGGATAGAATCGATAGTCATGTTTTTTCCCTACTAGCTCCATAATGATAACAGCCATTTTTTCTTCTTCATGTCGATGTACAGAGCCTTTTATCAATGATTTTGGTTCTTTCAAATAAGTTGATGCATATACAAGTTTAATTGCCTTTTTTAATTCTTCTAGTCGTTTTGTTTTAGATTTATCAGAATTAGCTAACATGTAAGTTGCATACATACCTGCCAATGGTTGATATTGTGAATCTTCGAGTAGACTAGATGAGCGTATTGCAATTGGGTTTTTTATATTAGATAAATATTTTGAAAGCGTTGCCTCGATATTTTTTGACAAAGAACCCTTAAGAAAGGCATTGATAATTGACCTATCAGATTTATTATCTGCAAATGCGATTTTCCATAAGTTATTTTCATTCATAAAATGATCAAACTCATCTGTACCAATGACGCCTACTTTTGGGACACGAATTCTAATGTCTTTAAATTTATCATTAAGGCTTGAATCTTTAAGCAAATTATTTGCGAAAGCTAAACCTCTTGCTTTTCCCCCAAGCGAACCGGTTGCAAGGCGTACAAAATTTATTTTTTCATCTTTTACATCAGCACTATATTGAACTACACGTCCTTCACTTTGGGCATTTAATCCCGTTTCAATTTCATCAATTATAACTTTACGCAAATCTTCTAAATTATTGAAATCACGTATTTTAACTGGTCTTAGATTTGATGCAATGTTAAATTCACCACGAACGGCGAGCCAATTCGAGAAATGGTTTTTTGAAGCATGGTATTCCAGTGATTTTGATGGGATTCTTTTCAGACTTTGTTGGAATTTTTTAAGATCATTAGCTCTTGATATTTCTTTACCTTTATGATCTCTAAAAATAAAATCACCAAATCCAAAATTGTTTACAATGAAATCTTCTAAATCCTGTAATAACGTATCAGATTCCTTATGAATGAATGATGCATTTACCTTATCTGCTTCTTCATGATATTTTGGATTTGTTGATTGAAGTACTATAGGCATGTCAGAATCTTTATTTCTAATGTATTCTGTTAGTTTCAATCCTGCGCTTTGATTTATTTCACCTTTGATTGGAAATCGAACATCTGAAACCATTCCTAGTATGTTATTTCTATAGGTGTTATAAAATTCAATTGCCTCCTCATATGTGGATGTTAAAATAATTTTAGGTCGTGCTCGAAAAAGTAGCAATCTATCTGTATCTGATAAGCTTTTGCTTATTAGGTTTCTTGCATGTTTTAAAGCAGTTCTATATAACAACGGCAAAATTATTGAGTAATACCTTGGATTATCTTCAACCATGATTATAGAACGAATATCAGCGATTTCATAATCGCGTTTTAGATTCATTCTATCTTCTATATTTTTAATTATTGCAGGAAAAACATTTGCATTACCTGACCAAATGTATATTTGATCAATTACTTTTTTGATTCTATCTAAAGGTAGCCCGCTTAGTTCTGACTCATCAAATGATAGCAAGATAACAGGTTTATCTGGAAAATTTTTCTTTACATTTTCGCCGAAAGTAATAGGATCCATATCAGAAATACGCATCATAACAATTACCAAGTCATAACTTCTGTCAGATAGCATACGTAGCCCTGTTTTCGCATTTTTCGCATGCCAAACTCTGGGAGCATAGGAAAGATTCATTCCTAAATACTCATAAAGTATTTGCTGAGTTAACCGACCATCTTCTTCAAGAATAAAGGCATCATAGGGACTAGCGACTAGTAATATTTCATGTATGCGGTTAAGCATAAGGTCCTGAAAATTGATTGTTGCTTTATTCTTTGAAGGCATGATGAAAATTACCGAAGTCATATAAAGATATAAATAGAATTCTATCTTGGTTTATCTTTATCAATTAAATTAACTGTGCTTAAACAGTACTTATAATTAAAATAGCATTAATATTTAAACCTTTTGATTAAATCTCTCAAATCATTCGACCTGAAGGACAAAAGAGTACTCTTGCGAGTGGACTTTAATGTTCCCATTTCAAAAAATAATGTAATTGATGATTTCCGAATTATTTCTTCATTGCCAACAATTAAATATTGTTTGAAATCAGGTGCAAAAATTATCATTATGTCACACTTGGGTCGACCTGGAGGTAAGGTTGTTCCTGAAATGAGTTTAATTTCTGTTGGTGAGTTATTGGCTGATCGATTAGAAATGCCAATAAAATTTTCAGAAGACTGTGTTTCAGAAGACTCTCATGATGTGACATTAGGTTTGCGTTCTGGTGAAATACATTTATTAGAGAATCTTAGATTTCATTCTGAAGAGGAAAGTAATGAAAAAGAGTTTTCTTCAAAACTTGCCAAGCATGGGGAGATATATATTAATGATGCTTTTGGAACAGCGCATAGGTCTCATGCATCAAATAATGGTGTAACAAAAAATTTTTTAAATAAGGGAATGGGATTACTTTTTGAAAAGGAATTAGAGTTTTTAACTGAAAAACTTGCTAAGCCAAATAAGCCACTTACGATTATACTTGGAGGTGCAAAAATTGATACAAAATTAGATTTAATAAATCATTTTTTAACCTCTGCAGATAATATACTAATCGGCGGAGGTATGGCGTTTACTTTTTTAAAAGCCCGCGGAATTGAAATTGGTAATTCTTTAGTTGATTCAACGATGGTAAAAGAAGCAAAAAGTATTTTAAATAGAGCTCGTAATAAAACTAATTTGT
>JAYZKF010000035.1:0-6746 GCA_036163755.1 Fidelibacterota bacterium | reverse complement strand
ATTACAAGAGAAGGAGCCTCAAATCGAAAGAATGGCTTTGTTGTACTAGATGTTACGGACCCGTACAATGTAAAAATAACTGCTGAGTTTAATGATGATATGACAGGTGGTGTACATAATGCTTTTATCTATGACAATCATGTTTATGCTGTTAACAATGGACGTAAATATGATATCATTAATATTGATGACCCTTCAAATCCTTTTCGTGTAGGTGTTTTTGAATTAGACACACCGGGACATAGTATACATGATGTCTGGATTGAAAATGGTATTGCATATTCATCTAATTGGGCTGATGGGGTTGTTGCAGTTGATATTGGAGGGGCAAAATTTGATGAAGCTGATCGGTCTAAATCACAGTTTAACCCATTGTTATCAAGAACAGGCCAAGGTAGTCCCTCAAATCCAGTAAAACTAGCTTCAATGGAAGATCCAACAGGACGCAATCATGCGGCCTTCCCATTTCTGAGTAAATCAACTGGAAATTTCTATATTATAGCAGGTGATGAAAATTTTCCGTGGGGTGTTTTAGCTCCTAAAGGACAGCCATCAAATCCGAGAGGCGGTTACCATTTTTTGAATTTTTCTGATCCTGATAACCCAAAGGAAGAAGCTATTTATGAGGTGCCAGAAGCTGGTTCTCATAACTTGTGGGTATTCGATGATATACTAATAGCTGGAAACTATCAAGGCGGATTACGAGTCGTAGATATTTCTGGTGAACTCCTTGGAGATATTTACAAACAAGGCCGTGAAATTGGTCTTTATGTACCTTACCATAAAGAGGGTAAAATACCAAATGCACCAATGGTTTGGGGTGCACAACCATATAAAGATTATCTTTTCTTTGCTGATATGAATTCAGGGTTGTATTGTATTCAATTGGTTGATGGACAGCCATCAGCTAGGCGGATCCCCGGATAGATTAGGCGGCAATATTATACTTTTAAAAATTTGGAGATTAAAATGAAAAAAATATATTCAATATTATTTCTATTATCACTTACTGGATTATTTGGGCAACCTCCAAGGTCCCTCAATACGGATCTTGAATTTGTTTTTGAACATCCATTATTACTTCACCGTCTGGATTCTCTATCATTGAATATTGGTGAAGAAGCCTCAGTATTGATTCGCCTTGTTGATTCAAAAGGTAATCAAGTAAAAACCACATTTATGATTCGAGGACAAAGAAAAGCAATAGTTGCTGAGCCAAGAAGAAGTGATACAACTGGAGTAGCGAAAGTAACAGTAAAAGCACTTGATTCTGGAGAATTAAATCTTAGAGCCATGGCTATTGGGAAAAAAGGAAGAACTGTTGGTGCATTGAAAGTTAATGTACCTTTAGTTCCATTAGAAAAAATAACTTTTGTTGATCCGATCCAAAAAGTTTTTGTTGGTACATCCGTAAATTATTCTGTTAAAGTTTTTGACAAGGCAAAAAGAATCAGAAAGAATACGAATGTTGTTTTTACATCGAGCAATAATAAAGTAGCTGAATTTGATAACTTTGGCAATTTGACTATTAATAAACCTGGCAAATCAACCATTACTGCTACAGTAGATGATATTGATGAATCCTTAGTAGTATCAGCCAAAAAAAACCCAGCAAGAAGAATAAAATTTGATATAAGTGAGAATCAAGTAAGAACTGGTGATGTAATAAAATTAAATGCTACTGTTTTAGATGGTCGGGATAAAGTTCTTAAAAACATTCCTATAACTTTTTCTTTTTCAGGCAAAGCTATTCATCAAACTGATAATTTTATTAATAATCGATCTACTGAAAGTGTTGGTTTACCAGCATCTGGATTGATTACACAAAATGGTAAATTTGTTGCTGAAACACCTGGGATTTATACCTTAACTGCCCAATCAAGCGGATTTTCAGCATCTAAAAAAGTCAAAGTTGTTCCTAGAAATGTACGTAAGAGGCTTGAGGTTGTAGGACACGGCACTATTTCAAATGTGAATACTTCAGATCTATGGGTTTGGCCGGGTGTTGGTAAACATAAGGGAAAAGATTTTGCTGTAACAGGCACACACAGTGCAGATGGTGAGGCATATTTTTGGGATATTAGTGACCCTGCTAATATGGAAATAATTGATACAATAAAGGTTGATGCACGTACTGTAAATGATGTCAAAATTTCTGAAAATGGTAGAGTTGGTGTTATATCAAGAGAAGGAGCTTCAAATCGTAAAAATGGATTAGTCATATTAGATGTCACTGATCCATTCAATGTATCAATTATTAATGAATATAATGATGATTTAACTGGCGGAGTTCATAATGTATTTATTTATGAAGATCATATTTATGCATTAAGTGCCGGCAGGCGATATGATATAATTAATATAAGTGATCCTGCAAACCCATTTCGTGTAGGATCTTATGAATTAAATACCCCTGGACACAGTATTCATGATGTATGGGTAGAAAATGGGATTGCTTATTCATCGAATTGGAGCGATGGTGTTCATGTAGTTGATGTTGGTGGAATAAAGCAGAGCGAAAAATCAAGAGCGAAAAACCAATTTAATCCATTTTTAGCATTAGCAGGCAAAGGGAGTCCAGGGAATCCAATAAAATTAGGAAATAAAGAGGATCCAAATGGACATAACCATGCTGCATTTCCATTCCAAAGTGAGTCAACAAATAAATTTTACATTATTACAGGGGATGAGTGGGCAAAGGCTGTCCCGGGCTCACCAGAAAGAGTATTCCAAGGAGGATTCCATTTTCTTGATTTTACAGATATAACAAATCCTGTTGAAACCGCAATTTATCAGGTGCCAGAGGTTGGATCGCATAACCATTGGGTTAAAGGGGATACATTATTTGCTGGTTATTATTATGGAGGGATAAGGGTTGTAGATATTTCAGGAGAACTGATGGGTAATTTATATGCACAAGGTAGAGAAATTGCCTTCTTTAAAGGAGAAGATCCTAATGGCACTACCCCTAACATAACTAATGTATGGGGCGTGATTCCATATAAGGGATTAATCTATTTTGCTGATCTCAATAATGGTCTATGGGCTGTTCGACTAGTCGATAATGAACCATTAGGAACAAATTAGAATGATAAAATGAAACAATTAATTTAATCACCGATACTTTCTACATTGCCCCTACTTGTATTATTTGCCAAGAAATCTAAAGATATGGTTTATGTTATAAGATTTAATTAATTTTTTAATAAAGATATGAATAAGAGGATATTTATGAACAATAGAAAATTATTATTTACACCATTTCTAATTATTGGAATGCTCATTGCCCAAGATGAAAATAAAGAAAAGTTTCATTTTGAATTTGCAATGGATTCATTAGAAATGAATGTTGGTGAATCTAAAGAAGTAACAATAAAGCTATTAAACGCAAAAGGGGAATTGGCTCAAAATCCTTTTTATGTTTATGGCCAAAGAAAATCTTTATCAGTATCACCGCGCATCAGCGATTCCACTGGCGTAGCTAAAGTTAAACTTACTGCTCATAAACCGGGTCGATTAAGTCTTAGCACTCAAACAATTACAGTAAAAAGAGATGATCGCGTACGAGATAATTTCGTGATCAATGTTCCTTACCCACCCATTGAAAAAGTTGTATTTAATCGTAAACCTAATAAACTATATGTTGGAACAATAACTGAATTTTCAGTTGAAGTTTATGATAAATCTGGACTAAATAGAGATGAACTAAATGTTGAATTAAAATCTAGCAATTCTTCAATTGCAGACTTTGATGCATATGGCAATTTAGAAACTAAAAGAGCAGGTAGAGTGACTATCTCAGCTCAAGCAGAAGATGTAAAAGAATCATTCAAGATTAGTGTAGTCAAAAACCCAACTCGTAGTGTAACTCTTAATACAGATAAAAATCAAATTCGCACTGGAGATGTATTACGTCTTAATGGGATGGCATTAGATAGGAGAGGTAGGGACGTTAAAGATGCTCCTATTACATATACTTATACAGGCCAGGCTGATTATGGTGAATTTGGTCTCCCTACCTCTGGCTTAGTAACAGATGATGGTAGGTTCGTTGCTGAAACTTCTGGGCTTTATACTATAACGGCATCTTCAGGAGGATATTCTGCACAAAAAACAGTTAAGGTTGTTCCAAGAAATGTAAAGAAAAAAATTAAATTAGTTGGTCACGGTTTAATATCAGAAGTATTAACTAGTGATTTATGGATTTGGCCAGGCATAGGAAAACATAAAGGCAAAGATTTTGCCGTTACAGGCACCTGGGGTTCAAATGGCGAAGCTTATTTTTGGGATGTTTCTAATCCTGATAGCATGATAATTATCGATACGATTACTGTTGATGCTAGAACAGTTAATGATGTAAAAATTTCTGAAGACGGTCGGGTTGGTGTTATGACACGTGAAGGTGCATCAAATAGAAAAAATGGTTTTGTTATACTTGATGTTACTGATCCATATAATGTAACAATTTCAGCTGAGTACAATGATGACATGACTGGAGGTGTTCATAATGTATTTATTTATGAAAACCATGTTTATGCAGTTAACAATGGCACAAAGTATGATATAATTAATATTGATGATCCAAAAAATCCATTTAGAGTTGGAGTATTTGAATTAGATACTCCAGGGCATAGCATTCATGATGTATGGATTGAAAATGGCATTGCTTATTCATCTAATTGGAGTGATGGAGTAGTTGCTGTTGATATAGGTGGTGTAAAATTTGACGAATCTGATAGATCCAAATCACAGTTTAATCCTTTACTTGTAAAAGCGGGAAAAGGAAGTCCATCTAATCCAATAAAATTGGCAGAAATGGGAGATCCAACCGGTCGAAATCATGCCGCATTTCCTTTTTTAAGTCAATCTACCGGACAATTCTATGTTGTTAGTGGTGATGAAATTTTTCCTTGGGGCGTTATGGCAACGCAAGGTAAGCCTTCTAACCCAAGAGGGGGATTTCATTTTCTAAATTTCACCGATCCTAATAATCCCAAAGAAGATGCTATTTATCAAGTACCTGAAGCTGGTTCGCATAATTTATGGGTACATGGGGATACACTGATTGCTGGCTTTTATCAAGGTGGGTTACGTATTGTAGATATTTCAGGTGAATTATTAGGCGATATTTATAAACAAGGTAGAGAGATTGGAGTTTATCAATCAGCCCATAAAGAAGGTAAAATACCAAATGCTCCTATGGTATGGGGGGCTCAACCATATAAGGATTATATTTTTATTGCAGATATGAATTCAGGTTTATATTGCATTCAATTGGTTGAAGAAGAATCCGCTAGTAGTGGACCTGGGTCATAATAAGAATTGGAGATTAAAATGAAAAAAATATATTCAATAGTATTTCTTTTATCATTTAGTGTATTACTTGGACAACCCCCAGGGGCTCAACAAAACAAAGATATTAAATTTGTTTTTGAACCGGATTCACTTTATTTAAATGTAGGTGAAACGGGTTCTGTAACTATAAAACTTGTAAATGCTAAAGGAGAGCTTATTAAAAACCCATTCTATGTTTATGGCACTCCCAGAAGATCATTAGAATCACAACCAAGAATAAGTGATTCAACTGGAGTTGCTAAGGTTACAATTAAACCTTATAAACCTGGGAAACTTAGTTTAGCTGTTAGAAGTATTTCTCAAAAAAGAGAAGACCGGGTTTATGATAGAATGACAGTACAAGTTCCTTTCCCCCCATTAGACAGGATTGTTTTAAATGGCCCATCTAAAACACTTTATGCAGGTACAACTGTTCGATATACAACAGAGGTTTATGATAAAGCAAATTTGTTAAGAGAGGATGCAAAAGTAAAATTAAAATCTAGTAAAACTAATATTGCTGAATTTGATGATTATGGTAATCTAGTAGCTAAAAAAGCTGGTAAAGTAAAATTAACAGCAAGTGTTGATAATGTTTTAGAATCATTAAATGTAACAGTAATTAAAAACCCTGTAAATAAAATTTCTCTAGATGCTGATAAAGATAAAATAAGAACGGGTGATGTATTACAATTATCGGCAAAGGCTGTTGACAGGTCTGGTCGTCAAATTAAGGATGTTCCAATAGTATACTCATTTACAGGAAAAGCTGACTATGGTATTGGACTACCTGCTGCTGGTTTAATTAATTCATCAGGAAAATTTGTTGCAGATACACCAGGGCTATTTACCGTTACTGCACAATCTGGAGGATTTATAGCTAGAAAAACAATAAAAGTAGTACCGCGCAATGTTAAGAAAACTGTTAAAGTTGTTGGTCATGGTACTGTATCAGATTTCAATACTTCAGATCTATGGGTTTGGCCTGGTGTGGGCAAACATAAAGGTAAAGATTTTGCGGCAACTGGTACATGGGGTGCTAATGGAGATGCCTATTTCTGGGATGTAACCGATCCATCTAAAATGACAATTATTGATACGATTACAGTAGATGCGCGAACAGTAAACGATGTAAAAATCTCAGAGGATGGTCGCGTAGGAGTAATTACAAGAGAAGGAGCCTCAAATCGAAAGAATGGCTTTGTTGTACTAGATGTTACGGACCCGTACAATGTAAAAATAACTGCTGAGTTTAATGATGATATGACAGGTGGTGTACATAATGTTTTTATCTATGACAATCATGTTTATGCTGTTAACAATGGACGTAAATATGATATCATTAATATTGATGACCCTTCAAATCCTTTTCGTGTAGGTGTTTTTGAATTAGACACACCGGGACATAGTAT
>JAYZKF010000034.1:0-3855 GCA_036163755.1 Fidelibacterota bacterium | reverse complement strand
TGTTTTCTGAGGTTTTTTAACATTTACTTGTGCAATTACAAGATTTATAGACAGAAAAATTGAAATTGGTTTATACCAATAGGGCATTAATTCTCTGTTGGAGTCGGCAATCCAGTGTCTCCTCCACCCTCACCCCAAACACTCGTGCCTGATAATGACATAAAGAATAATCCCATAACTAATATAAGACCAAACAAAAGACCAACTTGCCTGAATGTTGCAGGATTGGCCGTTGCAGGGATTGAGTCAACTAATTGTTTTTTTATGATTGTAGCTTCATCCCCCATTCGTTCATAATATTTCAGTACTTCATAACGAAATTTTGATTTTACCTCAGCATTATAGCGGTAAAATTCTCCTTGAACCATAATTCTTCTTTCATCAGGAGAAACATTTTTGAATTTTCCAGCAAAAACATATTTTGCGCCAGCTTTATCTGCAACTTTCTGAAAATTGGAATCAGAAATTGCTGAAAATAATTCATTAATTTCCGATTGAGCTAAATCCTGAACTTTATTTAGTGGTAGAAATTGCTCTGGATTTACGCCTTCAAAGATAGTTTGCATTTTTTTTGACAATTCTTCTTCAACCCAGGGGTCTACATTTTCAATTTGAACACCTGCATAGGCAATTTTTACTGTTGTTTGACTTGTTTTGATTTGGCCAAATAGAAGTGTGCTCACAAGGATAACTGCCAACGGTTTTATAAGTATTTTCATATATGGGAAATTACAGAGTTAATTAGATATGTGTGAAAAAAGAAATGGGCTCTATAAAAGAGCCCATTTCTTTCAAACAATTAAACCTTAGCCTCCTATGAGGCTATAAGGATTTGTTATTGACTTATATTTGGATTTGCTCTGATCTCTCTAATAGGAATCGGAAAGAAAGTACCAGCTGGTGACTTCTCAACCGGATCCCAAATAGTAGACGTTGCACCAAATCGATACATATCCTGAAGGCGACGACCTTGAATAAAAAGGTTTGCGTAGCGTTCATGTTGTAACGCTGCGCCAGCATCTTCAGTAGTATAGGCGCCTAAATCATCTATAGCGCGAATTTTATTTAATTCAGCAATACAACCTGCATTATCGCCACCGGCTAGTTTACCTTCGGCAATAATTAAATGCATTTCGCGTGCTGAAACAATCGTAATTGGTGCATAGTCGGTACCACCACCAATGCCAGATCCAAAGATCGCTGCTTCAGCTAACACACGTGTATCTGGTGCGCCTGTAACAGGATCAGTTTTGTTTGGATCACCACCCTTATCAGGGTGTTGAGGCGAATCTAAGAGGTCCATCTCTAGACGTCCATTGATTTGCCAAGACATATTATTTGAAACAGTACCTGAACTGAAGTTCATTTTCCATTTCCAATCTGGTGTATCCATTAATGCTAGAGCATTTGCAGCTGTACTGGCACCTGCATTCACATAAGGAGCAGATGTGTTAACGGGATTGTTTTTTCCCCAAACTGCCTTTGCATGTTCTGCACGAGCTTTTAATGCATGAATTCTAACCTTCCAAGCAGCATTTGCTTTAGCGTCAGCTTTACCTAGAAGAGCAACTGCTTCATCGTACATTTGTGACATATTAGCAGCACCAATAGGTGTCCCTGCGACGGTTTTATCTGAATAGACAAAATCATCAAACATGTCAGCAACAAACACACGAACCATAGCAGCTGTAGCATAAGCCATCACTAGATCCTGATCATCTGGTAGATCAGCACCTAATTCTTCTAATACAGATACAGCTTTATCTGCCATCCAGCGTCCTTCAGAGATTGAAGGCCAGGCACCATCAACGAATTCATTATATACGTTGCTCATGCCGCCTTTATCCAGTTGTCTCCAGGCATCACGAGAGCCAGTCCAGACAACTTCGTCTGTAGCAACAGAGTTTGCGATCATGATATTACCAATTCCATTAAGGACGGTATTCCATGCGCCATTAGCTACAGCAGCCGCTGCAGAAGGATCCGCAAGGTCACCTTCAAGCAAACTGTTAGGGTTATCAACTTCTAAACTACAGCCAATCATCGAAAAAGTAACGAGAAGGCTGATTAATTTCATTTTATTTGTCATGATCATACCTCCTTTATAGTCCAACTTTTAAGCTGAAGTTCCACATACGTGGTACTGGAACACCAAAAGCATCAATTGATTGCTGATGATCATTAATACCACCGTTTGTACGGGAAAGTGAATTCAACTCCGGATCGATACCTGAATAATTAGTGCTCATCCATAAGTTTTTACCAGAAACCGCTACTGTTAGAGATTTAACGCCAAAACGAGTAGCTAGTTCTTGATCTACTGTGTAAGCAAAACTTAATTCACGTAAACGAACAAACGATCCATCTTCTATGGTGTTAAGGCCACTATAAGGCGATAACGCTAGAAACTCATTACACCATTTTGCAGCAGCATCCATACGCTCTTGGCCAGCTTTTGCTGGGTCCATTAGAGCGGCTTCAGTCGCAGCTGCTTTTGGAGTATTACGTCCAATCAAACCGTGAGATTTACGGAATGCGTCAGTTAGATTTGTTATGTGATAATTGCCCCAACGAGATTCGAATAATGTATTAATACGAATATTCTTTCCCCAGTTAAGACTTCCACCAAATGATGCGGTATAATCAGGGGTTGGTTTTCCTAAATACCAGCCAAGTGCGCCTGTATCTTTTGCCAAACCTGCTGCAACATCAGCATCAGTTGGAGTCAACATAACTGGATTCCAACCAGAGCGAACACCTGCACCGCCAGTCTTGAAAAACGCAAGAAGGTCAGCTTGGCTATCCGCTTTGCCATCACCATTGATGTCAATTGGGTAATCTGTAGATCTGTCAAGCTTTGCACCAAAATAAGTGCCTGGAGACCAACCTTCCGTTAAGAAATTGCGATAACGAGGATAAGAACCGCCGATTTTTTGCTCAGGGGCTCCACCTAGACTAACCACTTTTTCTTCAAGGTAAGATAGGGTACCAAAAACATCAACACTCATTTGAGAGTTACGCATGACATTTGCATCTAAACCAACTTCCCAACCTTTAGCATCTAATTGCCCAATGTTGGAGAGCTGTGTATTAATAAAACCGCCTGAAGGTGGGTATGCTCTTTGGATCAATGCATCATCTACAACTCTGTCCCAATATTGAAAATCAATAGCGATCTTATCATTTAATAGACCTACTTCACCACCGAATTCAATTTCAGTAGATACTTCAGGTTTTAATGTTGGATCACCTACGTTTCCAGGACGAAGTCCAGGGCCAAATTCAGAAGCCCAAGGTGAATAAGTTGTAAACTGGTCAAATGCGCCAGGCTGTTGACCTGCTTGACCCCAAGCCATCCGTAGTCTTAATGTAGACACAGGACCCATTTGGCCAAGTTGTGTAGTTGGGATATAAGAAACATTCACGCGAGGATAAGTCACTGTTGTGAAATCTGCACCAAACGCACTGTTTGCATCTTGGCGTATACCAACTGTAGCATATAACCAATCTTGGAAACCAAGTCTGGTTTGAACCAAAAATCCAGCTTCCACTACTTCAGAAAAGTATGATCCTGGGTTGCCTGGAGCACCCAATGCGCCTAGAACTTGAAGTCCAGGGCCAGGGAACTGTTGACCACCGCCATTCATACTCTTATAAATTGTTTGGAACGTTTGGAATCCCACAACACTTTCATGAGAAATGACACCTGCTGTACCAGCATAATCAGCTTTTACATCAGCAGTATAGACTTTTCTATCATTTTTATTTTTAAAAAGAGCGCCGGCTGTGGCATAAGCCATTTTACCATCGACATTGTAGCCAAATGGTGTTAATGCGGTACTCTTATTTAGTGTT